>JALYGX010000097.1 GCA_030776905.1 Cyanobacteriota bacterium
GCGCTGTATCGAGCCAAAGCAGAAGGACGCGATCGGCTTTGGTATCAGTGATGTCAAGTGATGTCAAGTCCGTCGGCAGATATCAGTAAACCCGCCCCTACAACTACAACACCTGCTCAGTCCAATTCCCTATTTCCCATTCCCAATTGACAAACGGTTTCATAGGTATCGCCAAGTCTGAATTAAGGTACGCTTTAGTTCAAAAAGACATTGCCCGATGCTTGAATTGTCATTGCCGTTGTGTCTTTACTTAAATCAGTAGCTTCCGTTAAGGTAACTTCTAACACTCCAGGTTCGGAGGATTGGGGACTCACCCGCAAGAAGCCCCGATCGGGACGATAAAACGTAATGTTGACGGGTGTTTTCAGGCCTTGAAGCGTAACCTCAGAGCGACCTGCAAGTGTTCTGGGTTCAGTCTCACCAATGACTTGATACTTTACGTCTGTATAAGTCTGATTCGCCAGTGTCACGTTAACCTGACCCTCTACAGGCACGACTGTAGCGCTGGGGGGTTGTAGCTGCTCTGGAAGCGGTGGAGTCACAGGTGTAGGGGGAGCGGCAGTATTTTCAGGAAGACCAGTACTACTAGGATTAGATGGAGCTTGGGAGAAAAGGTTTTGATACGGGTTAAGCTGAGCAACTGGCATGGCTACACTCGTAAGAGTAATTGCTGGTATAGCGACAAGTAAGCTGCCACAAATCGCTTTCACTAGCCCCTTGTTACTTTTTATTGATTGCTTATTTTTCATAAAGATTGCCTCAAGTTTTCAAAAAATAATTTAAATTTCCCTGTTTATTCTAATGAAAATGCCCGAATTTTTAAAGTTTCGGGCATCCAAGCATACATTAATTACCAGTCTTTTATTACTTAGTCATTGCCAACAAAAACTGACAAATTTAAGCTCCTTCCCACATGTTCCGAATTTCGTCAGGTAAGAAATTAGCAACTTCCTTAACCCGTTCTTCCGACAATTCATCTTTCGTTGCCGAGAAAACAGCTTTAACGACTGCTTCGGGTTCTACTCCTTGCGGTAAGCCAGACTCTTGACGAATCCGGAGTAGGAAAGTCTCTGTTCTAATGATCAGAGGCGGGCGAATCCGGCTCAAGAAACTAACCAAAGGATTTGTATCTTTCCACAAATCGGCAATTTCGTTTTGCAGGGCTTTATCTTCTGTAGGTTCTGCTTCTTTGTGCAGTTCCTCTGCCACGCGATCAGAAGCTTCCGTTGTCATCATGTCGCGCATGGTGCGGAAGACCACCTCTGTAATATCCCTGGCATCGAAGATATCTTCTAGTTCAGCTTTGAACATGACCTTCTCCAAGAAGGGCATATCTTTGGTAGCAATTGGAACCGTAGGCCCTTCCTCTAAGGCTTTGGGCGGATTAGCATCCATTTTCTCCAGGATTTTGCGACCCTTTTCGGTTAGCTGTGCCCGTTTAAACGTAATTAAGTGAGGTAAAGGGCCATCCGGTGCGCCAAAGGAGTTAGCAATTCTCAAATCAAACTCTTTCGGGTCAACGGCGTCTGGGGTATCCTCTTGGTTGGCGTAGGCGTTGCCGCTAAACTCTGCATCGATATATTGTTTTTGATTTAAATAATCGAGGTGTCCCAAAAGGTCAGAGGGTGAAAGCTGGCGACCGGCAAAGTCTGCTTCTGTAAAACCAACTGGGTGCTTACCTTCTGCGTTGTGGTCACCTTCACTGATTTTTTTGAGCAAGATGTACATAACATCTTCTCGTAGAGCGATGGGCATAAAACTCTCCTACTGTATCTAGATTCGGGATAAAGTAATAATTGGCTGGAGCATCGGTGACCACGGTTCATCTCGCAATTGAACAGGCTAATGCCGGGGCTTGAAAAAAACCTCTAGTTATTTCAAGCCATTGCATCTAGCAGCTGAATGTTCCAGCCTTCCTTTGAAGAATAAAAGGTATCAACTGTGGCAAACCTCTTCCACAGGGAGCATTTTCTATCCGTCATTGGTTAGGTTGCCATGCAGGTAAGGTGACTGTAACGGTTGTACCTCGTTCAAGAGTGCTTTCGACTTGGATGTGACCGTGGTGATTCTCGACAATGGCGCGAGCGATCGCTAATCCTAATCCCGAACCCGCTGTAACCGCATATTTTCTAGCAGGGTCTACGCGATAGAAGCGGTCGAAAATATGGGGTAAGGCTGATTCCGAGATGCCGATACCCGTATCGCGTACTTGCACCCTAAGTAAAGACTGCATATTTCGCGCACCAACACTGCTAGGACGTTCTAATTGTTGCAATTCCACCTGCACTGCTGCTTCACCGGGCTTTTCTGTAGCGGCTGGTGTATATTGCAGGGCGTTACTCACCAGATTGGTAAATAAACGTGCCAATTGGTCCCAGTCTCCCTGAAGCGTAAAAGCCTCCTCCGCTAAAGTAGAAAACTCTTCACCCGTAATGTCTTTAGAGGGTGACTCAACTAAATTTAGGGATAGGGAAATGCCCTTCTCAGCCGCTACTAACTGTTGCTCTTCTATGACCTCAATCAGCAAGGCATCGAGGGGCACGGGTTGCCATTGGGATTGTACTATCCCGCTATCAGCACGAGCCAAAAATAGCAGATCGTTCACTAAGCGCCCCAAACGCTGAGTTAGCCGTTCCACCACCTTAAGCTGCTGGCGTTGTAACTGAGGTTCAAAATCCGGATCGGCAAGGGCAACCTGTACGTTGGTTTGAATCATGGCGATCGGGTTTCTCAGTTCGTGGGAGGCGTCAGCGGTGAATTGTTTCAGGCGTTGGTAAGATTCCCGCACTGGCTTCATAGCTAGTCCAGAAAGCAACCAGCCAATTGCGGCTGTGGAGATGACCATAACCACCGTGCCGACGGTCAGATCGACAATTAGCTGGCGGCTTGGCTTGGCTACCTCAAACCAGGGATGACTCACGCGCAGATAGCCTAGGACATGACGCCCGACTTGTACCCGTTCTGTTACTTGCCGCAGCAGGCGATCGGCGGAAGGATGGACAGTTTCTCCAATGTTGTTGGGGTGTAAGGGAATCTCTAGGGGTTCAGATAACGTTGACCACAGCAACTCACCAGTCGGACTAAACCACTCTAGGTCGATGTGGTCATCTTCTACCGCGTCGGCGTTATCTCGAAAACTGGCTTCAACATTAACGCGGTAGGGGATGTCAGATGCATCAGCTTGTTGAATAATAAGCGATCGCTCCACCACTTCCACGACGTGTTTGAGGGTGTCATCAACTCGCTCGATTAAAGTGCTGCGGACATATAAATAGACCCCTGTTGCAAATAGTAATAGCAGTACTGCTGTTACAGTGGTGTACCAGAGAGCAAGGCGTCGGCGAGTGGCTTGGAACATTCTTCTAGAGCTTAGACAATCTAAAAACTCACAATACAGTTCCTTGCCCAAGTCTTAAAAGAATAGCTGCCAACCGTCAGCAAAGATAAGCAACTTTTCAGAGCATTGCGATTACTAAAACCTGCGCAAAACTTCAGCAATATTTTGCGCAGGTTTTAGTAGAGGGAAAAAGCTTTTTACTTCAAAACTTAAAAAAGCTGGAGCAAACAACGGGAACTACAGGTAATACAACAGAAGCTTTAGATAGAGAATGCAACCAAAATGCGATCGCGCAACTAAACTTAATGCAACAGTGCGATCGCCTTCTCACTTCACAAAATGCGGCACATCCGGTTCTTTGGACAACTTAAAATTTGGCCGTAGTACAACGGTACTCAAGGAACTAGGAGAAGGGTACGTAACTGCCTAATTAAAATGATCAGTAAAAGTAGTTGTTGATGATGCCAAACCTATAAATTGCCACACTTGAGGAATTTTTATAAAAATTTTATAATTATGGGTTCTATTGTCCTGTTATTTCATCACTTGAGCCTCTTTGTATTCTATGATTCACTCGAACGGTAGAGGGACTTAGAGCTTTATCCCATTAGACTGTAAAAGTCAAACGATAATATAGAGTTCCCTATGTTGTCCTATCAGTGTCCGCCTCTGCGTGTTCTTGTGGTCGATGACCATGAATTAACTCGCTTCAGTCTCAAGCTAGCGCTTACTAATCAAAAGAATATTGAGTTAGTGGGCCTCGCTAGCAACGGTAAAGAAGCCATTGAAATGGTCGAGCGTCATCAGCCCGATGTCGTTATCCTCGACCTGCAAATGCCAGTGATGGATGGATTAAGCGCTTCCACCCACATCAAGAGTCTCAATCCGACTACTCAGATTATTGCTTACTCTTCTGTTGAAGACCCTCAAATCGAGGTGATGAGCCAAACTGCCCCAATTGATGTCTTTTGTAACAAAGATACTGCAACCAAGGATTTAATTAACTTGGTCAAGCAATTAGGTCAGCGTAATTCTAAGTATCTCGATAGCTCTGGCAACAAAAACTATACCGAACAATAACGAATAGCCGCTCTCCTTGTGAGAACTAAAAGAGCGGCGTCTGGCTGGTAAATTATCTAGTTAGCTGCCGTATCGGGGAAGGTACGCTTAAACTCATCGATCAAATCGTCTAGTTCTTCCAAAGCCTGATTGACATCAATCCTCAGAGTGCCTAAATCCGGTTGTTCCAAAAGCTTTAGTAGAGATTCCCGGTGGCTTTGAATCAGAGTAATTCGCTGGCGAAGCGTTTCGGGGTCCATCATCTCTTTTTACCTCCTGTTATCTAGATACAAATAAGACTAACGCAGGAAAGGAGGTCGTTTAGGGTTAGTAGGCTTGTTCTTAATCACTTCAGAAATAAATCGCTTGAGCGCCTTCTCCCGATTTTTCATAAAAGCTGACCAGAAGCCGGGTTGAAACTCATCCATTGTTTTCGCCAAAGCCCAAACATCCACAGCCAAGATGTTATACAGGGTTTCGTCTTCCTGCTTGAGTGAATCTAGCTGCTCCAGGATGACACTACGTTTTTGGGTAGCCTGTGGATTGTCTTCTTTAATCATTTTGAAAAACCCTGCTATGGATAGAGGACGGTAGACAAAGACGGCTTTAGTTGTATCATAAGGGCATCTTTGAGCGACAACCCTTACTGATTAACTACTAAGGATGTAATAGCGCTACCCGATCTAGAAAATCTACACATCTTACCAAAAAGCCTCTGGACAATAGATCTTGACTCAAAGAGCCGTTGCTCGTTGCAATCAACCAATGGAATGGCTAACGGCAAAGACTTTATGGGACATATACTCCAGATTTCACTCACAGCCAAGGATAATAAAGCTGAAGTGATTGCTGAAGAGATAACTTAATTAAGATGTTACGCCAAACTTCCCTAGGAACGTTAGGTTTATGTGTCGGTGGCGTTCTTGCTACTGCAGGCTTTGTTGCCTATGCGACAGGTAATGCCACATTAAATTTGGTGGGGTTCTTCTACGGAATCCCGATTTTACTGGGAGGTTTAGCGCTAAAAGCTTCAGAATTGAAGCCGATACGCTTCAGTCAACCAACCCCTCCCTCTGTGCTGAAACTCCGAGAGGAGAAAGCCGCAGCCATTCAAAACCAACTTCGCAAAGACGTAATGCGATATCGCTACGGTCAAGAAGCTCATCTTGATAGCTCCCTAGAGAGCTTGGGTTTGTCGCCTACTGATGAGGAAAGACCTGTGCTGACAGGTTTACGAGAAACTGAAGTTGAGGGGGCTTATACTTTAATTCTGGAATTTAACTCGCCGCTGATTCCCTTTGAGACTTGGCAACAAAAGCGGGAAAAGATTGAGAAATTCTTTGGTCCTGGTATCCGAGTAGAGTTAACGCAACCTGAAGGCAATAGCGTTGATGTCGCCCTGATTTCAACGCCCCAAGAAGCGATCAGCGTGTAGAGGCGTTAACTGCAACGTCCTTACTTTTCTAGCCGCACGACGTACCACTGTAAATACTCTCCAGGACCGACATCGAGTTCGCAGGACGTATCCATTAGATACTGAGCTTGCTCCTCTACAGAGGCGAACTTCTGCAAATCTCGCGGCAAGTCATCCTGGCGAGTCGCTAAAACTACTTTGAGTTTTTCTAATAGCTCTGTCGGTGTTAGCAATTGCTCAGGTTGGTTAGTTTCCAGAAGGACGAAGGCGTCTTCCTGGAACATGATTGAGTCTGGCATTTTCAAGTCCTAGCTTGTGTATTGGGGTTAGCAACGGAGCGAACCAAAGCAAAGGTGAGGAAGCACTTTGAGCGTCAGCGACACTATCCCCTTCCCCAGACAGGTTCGGTGAAGGGCAGGGAATCGCTATCGTCAAGTGTACTGCTATCAATCCATGACATGAATATGTTCCTCTCCCTCAAATACGAACCGGCTTTAGAAGCCCTGGGATATGACTATTTTGATGAAGTAGCAGCAGCGGAGTTTCCTCAACATATCCTGCGGTTTCGCAATAACCAGTTGCTACCCCTCTTGGGACTAGACCCCAAAGACGTTACAGACGATGATTTTATCCAAGCTTTTGGCAAATTTCAGGGTGTGCGACCCTTTTTGGCATTACGGTATCACGGCTATCAGTTTGGCGAATATAACTCCAGGCTAGGGGATGGTAGAGGCTTTCTCTACGGGCAAGTGCGAGGTACTGATGGCGAACTCTACGACTTCGGGACTAAAGGTTCTGGAACAACACCCTACTCTCGTGGTGGGGATGGTAGGCTAACGCTCAAAGGTGGCGTTCGGGAAGTGCTGGCGGCGGAAGCATTGCACAATCTGGGTGTCCGTACCTCTCGTTGCTTCAGTCTGGTTGAAACTGGGGAGGGGTTGTGGCGAGGTGATGAACCATCTCCCACCCGTTCTTCTGTGATGGTGCGTTTTAGCCGTTCCCATATCCGGTTCGGTACTTTTGAACGATTGCACGCTTTTAAGCGTCCTGATTTAATCAAAAAGCTATTAGGTCATGTGATTGAGCAGTATTATCCCAAGATTTCCTCTCAGAGTTCGGTGGGAGAAGAAGAGCAATATGCTCACTTTTACGCTGAGTTAGTGGAACGAGTGGCGCAACTGGTGGCGCAGTGGATGGCGGCTGGCTTTTGTCACGCTGTTTTAAATACTGACAATATGTCCATTACGGGTGAAAGTTTTGATTATGGCCCGTATGCCTTTATCCCGACTTATAACCCAAATTTTACGGCAGCTTATTTTGACTATTACGGGCGCTATAGTTACAGCAATCAACCAGGGATTTGTAAGTTAAATTTGGAGATGCTTCAGCAACCCTTAGGGGCTGTAATTCCTGCAGCTGAGATGGAAGAAGGGTTGGCAAAGTTTGACGAGCATTTTTACAACCATTACCAACAGTTAATCCTCAATAAACTGGGGTTTGAGGAGTTACCAGAACCGCTAGCAGAAGAGCTATGGGTTGTGACAATTCAATTCCTCAATGATAGTCAGGTAGGTTATCACGATTTCTTTTGGCAGCTAACCCAACAGTTTAACCCTAGCTGGCGAGATGATGCGGCTCAGATATTTAATCAGGCATCATTTTTGCAATCCATTGAACAGCCTTTATCTCTGGGAAAGTGGCGAGAGTTATACCATCACAGTTTGCAGAGTTTATCAGCAGATGAGCTGGAGGATATTGCCAAACGCTTGCGAGATAAGAATCCGAAGACGGCGTTACTGCGACCCGTAATTGAAGAGGTTTGGGAAGCGATCGCACAGGACGACAATTGGCAGCCGTTTTACGAGCTATTGAAGCGGATACAAGCTAAAGATTAATTTTGACTTCATGAGGTGAAGGGCGCGGTAATACCGCGTTATGAGCGTACTCGCTCTAACTTCTATTAATTAATTGCCACTTGTCTATCTTCCAGAGTCTAGTTCCTTGCTTGCACTCCCTCAGCGAAGCTGAGTAGAACGCCTTAGCCTAACCTCCAGTCTATTGAGATCTCTCTTCAGACCGATTTTGTAATATTTGTAACAAATCTATACTTAGCTAGGTTTGAGATAGTATTGTTTATTTTGAATGGAGGATGCCGCCTATGAGGAGCAGATTTAGTCGGTATAAGCCATATACAGTTAAGAAGATTTTTGTTGTCATTTTTATTGGTTTGTTGTCTGGAGCAGGATGTAGCCAGCAAAAGACTCAAGCCGTTAGCTTGGCAAGCCAACAGACTCAGACTGTCGGCTGGGTAGAGAAAGCAAGGATTGCTGGTGTTGAGAAAGAAATCAAAGCAAAGCTGGATACAGGTGCGACAACAACTTCTATTAATGCTGAAATTTTAGAAAAGCCAGATGAAAACTCAGAATCCGGCGGCATGATTAAATTTCGATTCACTAATGGGGAGGGAATTAAACAAGATTTCGAGCTTCCTATTGTGCGGTGGGTTCGCATCGAGAGCCGCACAGCTAATTATATACGTCGTCCGGTCGTGCGAATGAGATTGTGTGTTGCGGGTCGGTGGATTGAGGAAGAGGTGAATCTTGCAGAGCGAGACGACTTCAACTATCCGGTCTTAATCGGACGCAATATGTTGCACAAAGGCGGACTGGTTGTGGATTCTTCTAAAACCTTTACCGCAGATTCCTCATGTCCAGCAGAGGAGGCGCAGCAGTGAAGCGTACTTTTCATGCGGTGCTTTTAGCGTTGTTTTTAGCGGCAATTGG
>JALYGX010000098.1 GCA_030776905.1 Cyanobacteriota bacterium
CGGCTTCCCCGCTCCTAGGTCTTTTGGGAACAGTTCTTGGCTTGATGCAGGCTTTTTCTGCTCTGAGGTTGGGGGATATTGGGGGTAGCAAAACCGCTGGGGTCACGGGAGGTATCAGCGAGGCATTAATCTCAACCGTATCTGGACTATGCGTGGCGATTTTTACCCTGCTGTTTGCCAACACATTCCGAGGGCTGTATCGCCACCAGCTAGCCTTAATTCAAGAGTATGGTGGTAAGCTGGAACTGCTCTACCGACGTTACTACGCTCATGGGAGACTTCCCTTTCTAGGACTACCGAAACCGGACTGATGAATACCTAGAGGCTTATAGAGTACCAAGTGCCGTTTGATTTTCTTCATCTTCTGGGTGTAGGACAAAAAGAAGAGCAAATCGCGATCGCGCTGAGGCTAAAACTTGTGGGAACTATGCTAGGGCTATTAGGTGTCTAAATCTTTGAGAGAGTCTTTTTCCCAAAGCTTTTATTTCAGGGAGAGTTGGTAAAACAGTAAGATAAGAATCTATCCAAAAACTAGATTTGAGAGTTAAAACCACCAATAAACACGAGATTACACAGATGTTGGGTTATTACTAAAGGAAGTTTTAGTATAGGTTCTCAGGCAGTAAAGTATAAATTCCGGAACTACAACGGCTCCCCCTAGAGGGCATCCTGAAAAAATAAACGACTATTTATTAAAAACGATCTGAGGCACTAATATCCCAAGATTTCAACAAGCTAATAGCTAAATCCAGTGTGAGGTTTGAGATTTAATGCGGATTTTATTGATTTATCCCCAGTTTCCCAAAAGTTTTTGGTCTTTTGAAAAAGTTTTAGAGTTAGTTAATCGCCAAGTTTTACTGCCGCCTTTAGGATTAGTCACAGTAGCGGGAATTTTACCCCAAGATTGGGAATTCAAGCTGGTAGACCGGAACATCCGTGCTGTCACCGAGGAGGAATGGGAATGGGCAGAAGTCGTGATTCTCTCGGCGATGATTGTCCAGAAGAAAGATTTACTCTTACAAATTCAGGAAGCGAAACGGCGCGGCAAGCGAGTTGCCTGCGGTGGTCCCTATCCGACATCTGTTCCTTATGAAGCAACAGACGCTGGGGCGGATTACTTGATATTGGATGAAGGGGAAATTACCCTGCCCATGTTTGTTGAGGCGATTCAACGCGGTGAAACGGCGGGAATTTTCCGCGCTGGGGGCGAAAAACCGGATGTGACGACAACACCAGTAGCCCGTTTCGATTTGTTGGAGTTGGATGCTTATGATTCCATGTCGGTACAGTTTTCGCGGGGTTGTCCTTTTCAGTGTGAATTTTGCGACATCATTGTCCTCTATGGTCGCAAACCCCGTACTAAGGCACCAGCGCAGTTGATAGCGGAATTGGATTGCCTCTATAAGCTGGGGTGGCGGCGCAGCATCTTTATGGTGGATGACAACTTTATTGGCAATAAGCGCAATGTCAAGTTATTCCTCAAAGAGTTGAAAGTCTGGCAAGCAGAACACCAGTATCCTTTTAGCTTTAATACAGAAGCCTCTGTTGACCTCGCCCAAGACCAAGAATTGATGGATTTGATGGTCGAGTGCAATTTTAACGGAGTGTTTCTAGGAATTGAAACGCCAGATGAAGCTAGCTTGCAACTCACTAAGAAATTCCAGAATAATCGTACGTCTTTGAGTGAGTCGGTAGAAGCGATTACGCGCTCAGGGTTGCGGGTGATGGCTGGGTTTATTATTGGCTTTGATGGCGAAAAAACTGGCGCGGGTGCGCGGATTGTCCAGTTTGTGGAGCAAACGGCGATTCCTACAGGGTTGTTTGGGATATTACAGGCTTTACCTGATACTGCCCTTTGGCATCGACTCGAAAAAGAGGGACGGCTCCGGAGTAAAGATAGCAATATCGACCAGGCGACATTGATGAACTTCATCCCAACTCGACCTCTGGAAGAAATTGCCAGGGAATACGTTGAAGCGTTCTGTGAGTTGTATGAGCCTGAGCGCTTTTTAGATCGTACCTATCGCCATTTCTTGATACTAGGGGCACCGAAATGCCAAGCGCCCGCGAAATTCCCCAGCTGGGTGGATCTCAGGGCACTGCTAATTATCGCTTGGCGTCAGGGCATCAAGCGCAAGACTCGCTGGAAGTTCTGGCATCACCTATTTAGCATCATCAAGAATAATCCTGGCGTCTGGGATCATTACCTCACCGTCTGCGCCCACAACGAACACTTTTTGGCGTATCGCCAGATTGTGCGGGAGCAGATTGAAGCTCAGTTGGCTGAGTTTCAGGCTCAAGAGGCAAAGTTCCAAGCGGATGGGAGTGTGGTGAGAAGTAAGAACGTTGAGGCGATCGCTAATTAACTTCAATTATCAATTTTTGAAAGGACAGTTGTTCTAGAACATCGCTTTTGTAATCCCTGGGGTATGTCTGCTTGCCTGTTTTATCTGGGTAAGAGGTTTTGGCTGTGTAAATCCGAAAAACACCCGGAAAACAGCTTTGCTGACATTAAGCAGGGCTGCCCCTCTCATCACTGGCGCGTCACAAGAACAGACATACTAAGAGTGCAAATGAGGTTTGACAATACATGAGAGTTTTACTTTTATATCCCCTTTTCCCCAAAAGTTTTTGGTCGTTTGAAAAAACCTTAGCGTTGCTAGGTCGTAAGGCGATGCTGCCACCCTTGGGTTTAGTGACGGTTGCCGCCATTCTGCCTCAAACCTGGGAGTTTAAGCTAGTAGACCGCAATATCCGCCAAGTAACTGAAGCAGAGTGGGATTGGGCAGATTTAGTAATTCTCTCAGCCATGATTGTGCAGAAGGAGGATTTGCTAGAGCAAATTCAGGAGGCAAAACGCCGGGGGAAGGCGGTTGCCGTAGGTGGACCCTACCCAACGGCTTTACCTCAGGAAGTTCAATCGGTAGGTGCTGATTATTTGATTTTGGATGAAGGGGAAATCACGTTGCCCCTATTTGTGGAAGCTATTGAACGAGGCGATACGGGTGGAATTTTTCGGTCTGGGGGTGAGAAGCCGGATGTTTCCCACACACCGATTCCTCGCTTCGATTTACTGGAATTTGACGCCTATTCCGAGATGTCCGTTCAGTTTTCACGAGGGTGTCCCTTTCAGTGCGAATTCTGCGACATTATTGTCCTCTACGGGCGCAAACCACGGACCAAAACTCCAGCCCAACTTTTGGCTGAACTAGAACGCCTTTATGAGTTGGGTTGGCGACGCAGCATTTTTATGGTGGATGACAACTTCATTGGCAATAAGCGCAATGTCAAGTTATTTCTCAAAGAGTTAAAGCCGTGGATGGTTGAACATCAGTATCCCTTCTCGTTTGCTACGGAAGCATCAGTGGATTTGGCAAACGACCAAGAACTAATGGATCTGATGGTTCAGTGTAATTTTGGAGCAGTGTTTTTGGGGATTGAGACGCCGGATGAGGAGAGTTTAACCTTAACTCACAAGTATCAAAATACCAGGGATTCTCTGAGTGATGCGGTTCATGCCATTACTCGGTCGGGACTGCGAGTGATGGCAGGGTTTATTATTGGCTTTGATGGAGAAAAAGCGGGAGCAGGCGATCGCATTGTCAAGTTTGTCGAGAAAACGGCAATTCCCACCGCCTTATTCAGTATGTTACAAGCGTTACCCGATACCGCCCTCTGGCATCGACTCAAGAAAGAAGAACGGCTACGGGGCGAATCAGCTAATATCAATCAGACAACCTTAATGAACTTCGTGCCAACTCGTCCTTTGGAAGAGATTGCCCGCGAATATATTGATGCCTTTTGGACTCTGTACGATCCAGAGCGTTTTCTAGACCGCGCCTACCGTCACTATCGCCTCTTAGGAGAAGCTACGTATCCCAAGAAGGGAAAAGGTGCGAAGAAGAAACTAAATTGGGTAGTAATCCGGGCGCTACTCATTATTTGTTGGCGACAAGGCGTTCTGCGCAAGACTCGTTGGCAGTTCTGGCGCAATTTGTTGAGTATGTATCGGCACAATCCAGGCGGTTTGAGCAGTTACTTATCGGTTTGCGCTCAAATCGAGCATTTCGTAGAGTATCGCCACATTGTTAAGGAGCAAATTGAAGCTCAGTTGGCAGAGTTTTTGGCAGAAGAGGCAAAATTGAAACAATCCTCACAGGATACGAAAACTCCTGTGAGTGTCAATAGTTAAAGCCAATGGTGTGAATTAGAGCGATCGCTAAGGTACTCAGGTAGTCCCAGCTTCTTGGGAGCTACACTTTTTCGCATCCTGTCTTTTGGTTCGGTTTAGCTCAATCAGCTTTATCTTGGAATTCTTTGATAGTTTTGAGATTCAGCTTCTTGATGTGACAGTTGTGGTCTTCCCCCAAGACACCACGAGCGTAACTTTGCACGCTCTCAGTCCAGGGAAAGTGATTGATCCGCGCTCGCCATACCATTCCAGGAACTGGCAGCAAGTTCAAAGCTTCTGCCACAATTAACCTGAAGATTGTAATTGCTTTGGCATCTGGGTACCAGCTATCTCCCTGAAGGTCGGCGTCCCAGGTTCCAATTAAGCTAAAAACTGTGCGAGAACTGTCAAGCCTGATCAGCCACTGGACACTAAATCGATGAGTCCTTATTACAGGGTCTTGCTGAACTAGAGATAGCTCAAGGGGTGACATTTCGCTACCTTTGGAGCGATTTTTGCGTAATTCCAATCTAATGGCTGTCAGGTTATCGAGGGTGATGAGCAACTTGTTACGAGGATTGTTTAGCTGGAACAGATACCAAGTAGCTACCGCACCTGGTGCATCCCGCTCGACCGATACGACCACTGCTGATTCATCGGCAGAATAGATGCGCTCAAGGATTTTAATCGGTTTTTGGTTAGTGAGATCGCTCTTTAAGAGTTGGCGAACCCACTGCGTCAGCCATCGAAACCACGTCAGTAAATTCTCTTGCTTCACTTTCGACTGCAAAGTTAGTGCCCCCCTAAAAGGCGGTTTCTAAAGAAATGTAGAGCCCCCTAAATCTCTTCACTAAAGCTCCAGTTAAAAAAGGAAGACTTGTATCTAAATCAGTCCTGTTTCTGCTTTAGTGCCTTTGCCTGAGAGAAAAAAGACCGCATTGACTAGCTTTTTTCATCCCGCTTAACATCGTTGATATCGCATCCCTGGTAGCTGAGACACTAAGCCTAATAGTTCTAACTGCAATAGGGCACTGGACACTGACCCCACTGCCAAACCCGCTTGCTGCACGATTAAATCAAAAGCAGTAGGTTCAGGCGCTAAGGCTTCTAACACCTTTGCTAACTCTGGCTCCAATTGAGGTACTGGTGTTGGTTGTGCTTGAGCAAACAGCGGTAGTTGTACGGCTTGGTCAAGCTTTGGTATGGCTCCGAGCATTTCCAACAAATGACCTTCATTTAAAATTACATGGGCACCTCGGCTCAAAAGCCCTAAACAGCCTAACGATTGGTGATTATCTAATGAACCGGGTAGAGCATAGACATCTCGGCAGAAATCGTTGGCATAGTGAGCTGTAATCAGCGCCCCCGACTTGCTAGGGGCTTCCATTACCAAAACGGCACGGCTTAAACCCGCAATAATGCGATTGCGTTGGGGAAAGTGAGCGCGATTCGGCTGAGTGCCAGCAGGATACTCACTGAGCAGCAATCCCTGCTGCTGAATCTGTTCGTACAGAGGCTTATTACGGGGCGGATAGATCAAATCGACGCCAGTACCGAGAACGGCTAATGTCCGTCCACCAGCCTCCAAACAGCCGCGATGGGCTTCTGTATCGATTCCGGCTGCCATGCCCGAAACCACTGTGAAGCCATGTCTGGCAAGAGCCACAGTAATTTTCCGAGTCCAGCGTTTGCCGTACTCGGACGGTTCGCGAGTACCAACAATACCCACCATCGGCATGATGCCTTGATTTTCCTGGGGTTGCACCAGCCCTCGATAGTAAAGTACTGGTGGTGGACTGGGGATTTCTAGAAGTAGGCGGGGATAGTCGGCGTCAGCAAGTGTCCAGAAATAGGGGTTTTTGACGGAGTGCTGCTCAAGAAACTGTTCGGGATTAATTTGCGATCGCGCTGCTGTCACGGCACTGACAATTTGATATCCAAAACCCTCGACTTGCCTCAGTTGGGCAGCATTGGCTTTCCACGCATCTGCTAAACTACCAAAGTGCTGTTGCAGACGCCTGAGCAACACAGGCCCCACACGGTCAACTTGCGACCAAGCCAGCCAGTAAGCGCGTTCTTCTACCAATCTCCCCTCCTGAGCCTTACTGGAATCAATTGTTTCATGTGTTTCGTTTTAAATTTTGCACCAAGGTATTTCTAACCTACTCCAGCTTTCCTTAAGAACCAAGATTGATTTATCCTTGTCATCTTGGTATGTACGGCTTGTGATTGCCCACGCGGGGCATTTGCCGTCATGCGATCGACGCACTCAACTCACGAGATCGACACATGAGGGTTGTAGCATTGCAACAGGAACCAAGGTGTGTTTGCAAAGTCCTAAATCTAGGGGAGGAGCCTTAGCGTTAGCGAAGCGGCACGAAGTGGAGCGACAATGTCTAGCAGGACGCAGAGTAGGAGCTAGCGAGGCATAGGTTAGAGAACTTCATCACTAATCTTTAGTTAAAGATATTTTTCCCAGAAGCTGTTTTTTGGCAAAACGTTGACAATTAATTAACATTGTCTAGTTTCTATTATTTTCTTATACCCCAAATAAGCCATTAGCTTGCTATTTTATATCCTTTATTCAGGGGATTTTTTATATTAACTTGCCGTCTAAGAAAACAAAGTTTATTATTTTATAGATTTGCATTTATTAGACAAATTAGTTACTATAACGAAGGACAAGTTATCAGTAAAATCAAAGGAAATGTCTAATTTCTAGGTTCCAATATATTTCTAGATTTTAGCAAGTCAATGATGTTTTGTATAGCCTTCTCAGTTCGGTTGTCAGGGTTGACAATCAGGGCAAAATCGTTGCTATCTTGAGGAGTATATTTTTGCAACACCTAAGATGTACTTCAATGTACTTGCTCCTAAAGCAACCAATTAGAGAGTTGATTTCTTAAGATTTGGAGGAGATTTATCAGTCTTATGACGACTAACTCTAAGCTCAACGATTGCGTTTCGGTAGCTCCATTAGCCTGACTCAAAGATTTCCGTATCGAGCAACTAGGATATGGATTCAGCGTAGTGAATCTGTTTGCTCAAGTTTCTCAAGAATTGGGAATTTAACTTTCTGCTTCCTTTCACAAGCTAGAGCGCATCTAAGTTGCCGGCTCAGAAGGAGCGAAAATTGCCATGTCGATTAGCTTAAAAGCTATCAATCAAAGTACTCCTTCAAGCCATAAAGGAGGATAGCTTTCACAGAGAGGATTTACCGGGTGCATCACCTTGTAAAACCATCAAAAAGTGAGTAGATCGTTCATGAAACTCCAAGACCAAAAGGCTATGTCTATGAGTCAAAGTTCACTAGCATGGCCCGATTCAATCCCCACACTACTGGAGAGAGTTGCGAGCATACCCACAAAATTGAGGAAGAGGGTCGCGAGAATATTCGCACACATTGTTTCGCTACCTGCACAAATTAGCTGGGGTTTATCAAAACCCCTTTTTATTGACAAGAACATCTTCTACTCCCGATATCAGAAAGCTCTCAAAGAACATGAGAGCAAGTTACCTGCACTCGACTTGATGGAGGCAAACATCGTTGAGGAGTTAGATCGAAAGGGCATTTGTGTTACTTCTTTAGAATCTCTGGGTATCCCTAATACAGCAGAGTTTTTCCAAGCCGCCAAAAAAGTCTCGCAAGAGCTTAGGGAGATAGCTCCGCTTCCTGCTTATAAAGGTAACTATGAGGTTCATGCCACTACAGCTCAACTCATGAAACGTAAGGAGGTATTTTATTGGGGCCTGAACGACCGAGTATTAAAGATTGTTGAAGGCTATCTCCGCCTTCCGGTAGCTTATGATGGCGTGTCCTGTGTTTTGAGTGTCGCTGATGGAAGGGAGATCGGCCCGAGAGCTTGGCATCGGGATAGGGAAGATCGGCACATGGTGAAAGTTTGCGTTTACCTAAATAATGTCAATGAAAACGGAGGACCCTTCCAGTGCCTGCAACCAGAAATCAATTCCTTGGTGTGCAATTCAATAAAACATCGATACAAGTCCGTATTCCATAATGAGATGGAAGAATTTTTCTCCGCCTCTACATCGGATAAGTTGGTAAGCTGTACCGGATCGGCAGGCACTGTTATTTTCGTAGATACTGCCCACTATTACCATCGCGGCTTGCCACCCACTAAGTCGAATCGTTGTGCGCTCTTTTTCAGCTACTTCAGCCGCCGACCTTGGCATCCGTTCTTTTGTCAGAGGTCTCCTTACTCGGATAAAGAAATTGATTGCCTTGCTAAAGGACTTGCCCCCCATCAACAGGCTTGTGTCCACTGGAAAGAGGAGCTACCCAAGGCAGTTAAATGGATTCCCAAAAGTCGGATTTAAGTTTGATTTGAAAATTCATCAACACGTTGCAATCTACTAAGAGCCGCTTTTTATAGCAGTTTTCAACTTGGTGCAAAACAGGATGTTGTAGGGGCGCTCTTGTCTTGCGCCCCTACCCTGTGGTACACGAAGAGTGAAAATTGCTGTATCTTCCCTTCTAGAGGTCTAATGTACAAAACGGGTGTAAATATATGCGATCGCTTCAAAAATAACCGATCGCACACCTGCACTAGAAACCCACCATTGTTTTGGATCGTAACCCACTGGTTCTAGGACAATCACGCCGACTTTAATTTTAGGAGCAAGGGCTTGCTTGAACGTCAGCCAGTTTCTCCGAGAATGGACATCAAAGGTATAAAGATTAATTGCTTCTATCTTCAAATCTGAATTATCTATCCACTGGCGCAATGCTAGGGCAGAAGCGCCAGTACGATGTCTGATAACATCGGGTGTTGGAACAGGTAATAGTTTATCTGGGGCGAAGCCGAATGCAATCAAGTTAGCAGCCCCAAGTTCGGCAAAATTTTTGTATTGGGAGAGATGGTGTCCTTGATACAAGGATGGCCCTATCGTAATCAGTTTTTGATAACGACCTCTTTTAAACTCTGCGATCGCTTCTTTAATCGCCAAGTCTGGCATCCAGCCTTCAATAACCAAAATATCCGCCTTAATCGGACAATTGACGGCAAGAAAGGAATATATATGAGTTATCAGGAATACTATGACAGCAGCGACACATCCAACGATGACTAACCATCCTTGAATTGTCGGCATCCAGATTTCTTGCCGATGAATCAAATGCATGATTGGGAACTGCTAACTGATATGAATAACCGCTGTTTTCAGGGACTCATTTGTATCCTGAACATTTCTTCATCCCGTTCAATGTAGATCTGCCTCCCAGATGCCAATGTAAAGGCGATCGCCTTTTTGCCGTTCGATCACACCTTTAAGAGAATTCAACCGAAAGGAGTACTGTTGAAAGTTCCCCTGCTGCACTTGTTGTAATCCTTGTTGAATTTGATCGTTGAGCTTGCAGCCTAACATTCCATTTAAGGTCAGCAACACAATCTTAGAATCAACTTCACCAGTAAAAGATGCCTCTGTTTGGCGGATGCGTTCAGAACGCCTGTCAAACAGAAAACCTAAGCTTACCTGATCGGGTATTAATTCATAAAACACAGCGCGGGTATTAGGCCAATAGCCTTGTGAAGTCCCAGTGGGGGTACCCAGCATCCGCGTCACATCATTTTTGGCGATTCCTGGCTGAAATCCTGGAATTCCGACACCACTAGGGACATCTCGACATTGATCTTCAATCACTTCTCCCAACGTTGGTGGCAACACTTCAAAGGATGACGCAGGCAGTCTAGAAGGTCCGGAGGAGAGTGAAAAAGTAGGAGATACCGCTTTCAGTTCCAACAACAGTTGAGCAGGTAGCGATACCTGGGCAAGTCTGGCTAGAAGGTAACTAGTGAAGATTAATAGCCCCATGACAATTCTCTAAGAATTTGTGTTGAAGTAGCGCCACCTGCGAGGGAGCTTGCTCCGAATAGAGTATCTTTTTCAAATTCCAGTTATATACCCCTTACAGTTTCTACCCAAATTCAAGAAAGGTCATGATATAAATACTCCGGTAATCATTTATAATTCAGCATATATCACAAAGTCGATACGCTTTAAAAAAAACAGACTTTCATCGCAAGCTATTGCTGAGCGCTCAAGGTTAAGTCAAGTTTAAATCTTCTTTTTTTAGTCATCACCTTCAGCTTTTTGAATAGAGTTGTCAAGCTGCAACTCATCTACAAGATACTGCAACCAAGACCCGTGCCACCTGTAATAGAAAGGGGTGAGAATGATTCCAATTAATTAACCGTGGAAAATCGCAGCGCTCGAAAGGCTTCAGTTCTATCGCAATCGCGCATTTGCGTAGCGCCATCGCTCCTCAATCCCGATTTTCCCTGCCAGACAACAGAACGATGCTCATCATTCTACCCCTACAGGTAAATCATTTTCCTTGTCATCCCACCATCAATAACAAAATTTGTGCCAGTTATAAAAGTGGCTTCAGGGGAGGCAAAATAGACAGCTAATGAGGCGATATCTTCTGGTTGCCCAACCCGACCAACAGGATGTTGCTGATGCTCCTGCTCTGTTAATTCTGCTTGGTGTCTTTTGGTTTGCTTTTGCCACTCGCTGACTTCTATCCATCCCGGACTAATACAATTTACTCGGATATCTGGCCCTAAGCTAATCGCTAAGGCGTGTGTCAATGCCAGCACACCGCCCTTAGACGCGGAATAAGCTTCGGTATTTGGTTCTGACATTAGCGCTCTTGTTGAGGCAATGTTGATGATTGTGCCTTTAGCCTTTCGCAGATGAGTAGCAGAATGTTTAGCGCACAGAAAAACTCCGGTGAGATTGGTAGAAATAGTTTTATTCCAATCTTCTAAACTCAGTTCTGTTATCGGTGGATTCTCTGGATTAGCCCGTCCTGCATTATTAACTAATACATCTATGCCCCCAAAGTTCTTCCTTGTTTCTCTAATTAAGCTTTTAACTGACTTTTCATCAGAAACATCAGTCTGAATAAACCAGGGAGAACCTAGATGCTTGTATTCTGCTTCCGTTTCTTTTCCGGCTTCTTCATCAATTTCAGCGATCGCAACGTTCATTCCCTCTTGCAGAAAGCCTTTAACGATCGCCTTCCCAATCCCTTGTCCACCTCCTGTAACAATTGCTACTTTTTTTGTAAGCTCATGTCTGCTCCCCGATGAATTTATGAATGAGCGGTACGCTTTTCCTTAAGATAGGCAAAAACTGACTTATCTCCAATATCAGGGGGAATCGCTTGCACTACCTTACGCAGGGCAAACACCATAAATAAAACAGCCCATAGTCCCAGTAAAACTTGTTCCCAATAGAGTGGTAGCACACCCGCCAG
>JALYGX010000099.1 GCA_030776905.1 Cyanobacteriota bacterium
ACAATCTTCAAGACTTCACTTTTCAACAGGAAAACATTCAGGCATCAAGAAACTATGTACCGCAAGTCTACCCTGGTCGAGTAGCCCTCTTCCGGTCTAGAGATCAGATGATTGGTGTAAGCTCTTACGGTGATCCTCAATTGGGCTGGGGCGAACTTGCTGCTGGAGGATTAGATTTCCATGAGGTTCCTGGTACCCACCTTGGTATGTTACAAGAACCTCATGTACAGGTATTAGCCGAAAAATTGAAAGCTTGCTTAGATAAGGCTCAGGCAGAAACTCATTTGTGATCTGCCCCTTACTGTTGGAATCGACGGTGGATACGTCCATGCTTGTGGGGGTAAATATAAGGTGCTCCAAATTGCAGAATCATAAATCCTTTGGAGGAGAATGTGTCTATTCGTTAGTCGGAAGTTCCCCCGTAAAGATGAACTACATAAGGGGGAAAAGCTTGAGTGACGGTAACTAGAGCCATTCGCCCCCCAAAAGTTGTACCATGTTTTTTTGAATTTCTTAAGATTTCGGCGTTCCGATTTCTGGGAGATTAGTCTCCAGTTCTCTCACTCCATAGGTTGTAGCTATTTGTCAAAGGGGAACTACCGTTAAAAATCTGCAAGGTACAACTGCAAGTAGGCTAGCAGCAGCTTTCTAATTTCTGCCATGACTCGCTCTTGAAACGCTTCATCTCGGCTCAAAGAGAGGCTCCAACTTTCTCGCGCAAGAGCGATCGCTAACGAAGTTGGACAAAACAGCAGGACTTAAATAGTCGGCTTTCTTAGTCAATCTGTACATTGATTTACTGGAGAAAAAATGGCTCGTTTTCTCATCGGTACAATTCCTCTCATTGGACATATTAATCCTGCGTTGCCTATTGCTCGGCAACTGGTGGAGCGCGGTCATGAGGTGTGGTGGTATACAGGGCTTGCCTTTCAATCGAAGGTTGAAGCGACTGGCGCACGATTTGTTCCCATACGCACTGGAATGCATTTCTCAGACCCGAAGAACATCCCCGACTCATTGCTAGAAAAAAGGGAAAATCTCAAAGGACTGGCACAGTTTAAATTTGATTTCAAATATTTTTTTGGCGACTCGGCTGTTGGGCAGGTAAAAGACTTTACAGATATACTGCGCGAATTCCCAGCCGATGTACTTTTATCCGATGTTTGTTTTCTGGGTGCCGCTTGGGTTCACGAAAAAGGAGGACCACCTTGGGCAGCATTCGGAATTACTGCATTAGGCATTATTAGCAGTGATACAGCTCCGTTTGGGTTGGGAATGAAACCTGATGCCTCAAAGCTCGGACGTTGGCGGAATCGTTGTTTAAACTGGGTTTTCGAGCGAGGACTGTTTAGGGATGTAACTGATTACATCAACCAAGTCAGAGCCAGTGTTGGATTACCGCCTTATCAAACGAGTTTTTTTGATGCCGTCGTATCACCTTTTCTCTATTTACAAGGAACAGTTCCAGCGTTTGAATACCCCCGTAGTAACTTGCCACCCCAAGTGCATTTCATTGGGCCTTATTTACCGGAGCCGCCTGCTGATTTTACACCTCCTGTTTGGTGGGATGACATGAATTGCCCAAAGCCCATTATCCACGTCACGCAAGGTACAGTAGCTACCGAGGCAGATGATTTGATTGTTCCTACACTCCAGGCACTTGCCGATGAAGATGTACTGGTTGTTGCCGCGACAGGTGGTCAGCCAATTGAAACGATTAAACTCGCTTCTCTTCCTAAAAATGCCAGGATAGAACCGTTTATTCCGTATTACCATCTTCTGCCACACGTTGATGTCATGGTGACCAACGGTGGGTACAACGGCGTACAGGCAGCTCTAGCGCATGGTGTACCTCTAGTTGCCGCTGGTCAAACTGAGGAAAAGCCAGAAATATGTGCTCGAATTGAGTGGGCTGGGGTAGGTATCAACCTGAAAACTAAGACACCTACGCCAACGCAGCTAAAAAACGCTGTTAAGCAGATTCTAGAGTCACCCGACTACAAGCGGAAGACTCAACTTATTCAAGCGGATATCGCCCGTTACGATACACCAGCATTAGCCGCTAATCTGCTGGAATAGTTGGCAGCGACAAAACAGCCTGTCTTTGTATCAAGTTGAATATAGCGTTTCTCAATTGTCTGATACGCCGGATTGTAGGGGCGCACAGCCGTGCGCCCCTACGGATGTACCGTAAGTGTCATTCCACTAAAGCAGCACATGGCGGATACCTTAGAACTTTTAGCAATTCCGTTTCTAGTTGCCCTTGTCCTCACAGGCATTCACACCTACTTAGGGATTCATGTCCTGAGTCGCAATATTATCTTTGTTGATTTGGCTTTAGCACAAATCTCTGCCTTAGGTGCAACTGTTGCCTTCATGTTAGGCTATCTCCCCCCATCCCCAGCCGCCTACGCCTACTCCTTACTATTTACCATTGTGGGAGCTGCCATCTTGTCATTTAGCCGCAACTGGACGGGGCGGGTTTCTCAAGAAACATTTATTGGGGTCGTTTATGTCGTCTCAGCAGCAGCAGCATTTCTGCTAGTAGATAAATCACCTCAAGGGGCGGAACACATCAAACAAATCTTGGTGGGCAGTATTCTCACAACCACCGGGGATGATTTATTAAAGGTGGTTGGACTGTACGGTGCTGTTGGGTTGTTCCACTGGCTTTGTCGAAAACGCTTTCTGTTGATTTCCTTTGAGCCGGAACGGGCAACTCAGATGGGCTTGCGGATATGGCTGTGGGACTTTTTATTTTATCTGTCTTTTGGCATAGTCGTAACTAGCTCCGTAGCGATCGCTGGGGTGCTGTTGGTTTTCTGTTTTCTAATTATCCCAGCCGCGATCGGCACACTTTATAGTTCAAGTATCCTGGTAAAGTTGCTCATTGGCTGGGCTACTGGAATCTTTGCGAGTAGTGTGGGACTGAGTGTGTCCTACGTGTGGGACTTACCAACGGGTGCTGCAATTGTTTGCGTGTTCGGTGCAACCCTAACCTTAGCGGCACTGCTAAAGCCTCTAATTCTCAACTCTCAAGAAAAGCGTCAGCAAATCTTCGCTAAAGCGCTGTCAATCGTTCAAGTTAGTGTGCTTGGGCTAATTTTAATGTCAGGGGTTTGGTTGAGCGTGAATCCTCGTGCTGACCAACCTTTGTTAGATCTGCTAGAGACTCACCAACCTGCCATCCGCCACGTATTCTTAACTCTTGAGGAACGACAGATTTTTGCTGAAGCGTTTTCGGGGGAGGGTAAGATGCACTCAGAAATTGAGCGACTAGATGCAATGGAACGCAACAGCCGTTGGCAAGGGGCTGAGTTGACACAGGAGGAGTTACGGCAGTTATCCTCTTACACCGTGTCTTTTCAAGAGATGGAAAAGGGTGAGCAATTCGTGCAACAAGAACTGAAGAATAAAGCTCGCGATCGCCAGCGTTGGGTTTTAGGTGTTCCTTTGAGCGCTCTGTCGTTGGGTTGTCTGATTACATTGAGGGGGTTTGATAATTCAAAGACGCTCTCTAGGCTAGATTAACGGCTTGAGTAAGCACTCTACAATGCTCTCCCTCTCTTTACTGGCTATATCAACTTCCATTGTTGGAGGCTTTTGCTGCCAGCACGGCTAACGCTGCGGCTCCAAGTGTTGTAGCAGCGATCGCACCCCACTTTAAAGGCGGATTTTTATCTAGCCAGTCAGTGAGGCTAGGTACTGCCAAGTTACCAAAATCTCCCTCAACTTTGTCGTAGCCTTGAATCGGTTCAAACACATTATGGGGCGCATCTTCGGACTTCGGTTCATCAGTCTTTTGCCCCTGGAAAGCGATCAGCAGCAGTATGGCATCCACTAGTTCAGGTGAGAGGCGCTGTAGTACATCGAGGATTTTGCCCACATCCCCAACGATGAAGTCACGAGTTGGATGCTCGGCGACATAGAGAATGGCATCGGCAACCAGGCTAGGTTCGTAGTACGGGGGTATCCCCGTTGGCTTGACACCGAGCTTGGTGCGAACCTTATTGTAGTAAGGCGTGTTGACTACGGCTGGCTTGATGCTGGTGACGCTAATCGGTATTTCTTCGTGTTGAAGCTCTACGCGCAGGGCTTCCAGGAAACCTTCAATACCATGCTTGGCGGCGGAATAGGGGCTTTGCAGTGGTAGCCCTCGCCTACCCTCCATTGAGGAAATATGGATCAGCGCCCCACGCCCTTCGCGTTTGAGATGGGGCAAGGCGACCATTGCACCGTATACCTGCCCCATCAAGTTAACGTCGATGACGCGCTGAAACTCCTCCGGTGCAATCTGGTCAAACTGTGCGAGGATTCCGGTAGCAGCGGTATGAACCCAAGTATCAAGTCGCCCATATTGTTCGACGGCTTTATCTGCGATCGCTTTAACTTGCTCAAAATTTGTTACATCGGCAGTAACCGCTACAGCCTCCCCACCTTGGCGCTGGATTTCCTCTACTAATGTTTTTAAACCCGCTTCACTTCGAGCCGAAACAACAACTTTCGCTCCCTGCGCGGCGAACTGGAGAGCTGTCAATCGCCCAATTCCGCTGGAAGCTCCAACTACGGCTACGACCTGTTGGCTGATCGGCTTCAGTTGTATCATGATTAACCCTTTGTCGTATGTAAACTTTACAAGGGTAATTCCAATCGCTTAACAATTCTTTACCCTTACTAGCCAAGTTAATTCTTAACCTTTTCCCCAACGTCTACCAAGAGAAGGGGCTTAGGTGATAGAGACATTCGACCTAGTTTTGTAATATCATCCATTAGAGAGATGACAAAGTTCTGACTCGATTAATTTCAGGACATTTCTTGAACTATGGATAATCAGACCCTGACTGCCCAACTAGATAAGCGAGTAATTGCCTTATGGCTGGATTCCTTAGATAGTCTCTACAAGGAGGCGCTGACGCCGTGCGACATCGCTCTCGACACTTACAAAGTTAAAAATAGCTTGGGCGTCTTGTTGCAATATCGTACATTTCGGATTGAATGCTTTAGCGAAGCCTTACGCAATGCCTTGATGATTGGGTATCGCTACTATGCGCTGAAAGCTCATGCTTTAGGATTCGATCTGTGTTTTAGCGTTCATGGCGAATGGTCAGTGGCTTATAATGGCGCAGCGATCGCAAAAAACCAGTCCCCTAAGGAAGGTGCGGAGTAAGCCGATTTGAGATTTTAGATTATGGAGCCGAGGTGTTGAGCGTCAATCGAGAGAACATTGACGCTGTAACGCTTCTTGTAGCAAGATTTGGTACTGCGGTTGCTCAATTATACAAGCCCCAAAGCGCTCCAAGTGGGGGTTCATCATCTGGGCGTCAAAGAGCAAAAAATTACGCGATCGCAGATGCTCTACTAATTTTACCATCGCCACCTTCGAGCCTTCAGGAATTCGATAAAACATGGATTCACCAATGAATGCTCCCCCAATGGCAATTCCTAAAATTCCTCCTGCCAACTCGTCACCCTGCCAGGTTTCAAAGCTATACGCCCAACCCGCTTGATAAAGGGCAAAATAAATCTTTTGGAGTTCGGTAGAAATCCAGGTTGTTTCCCGGTTCGCACAACCAGCAACGACGCTTTTGAAGTCCCGATTGACAGCGATGCTAAAACGCTCTTGATTTAGAACCCGACGCAGCGACTTGGGATAGCGAAATCGGTCATCTAGGGGAATTAGCGTCCGCATTCGACTGCTATACCATCCTAAATTACCAGTCTCATCTGCCATCAGGAAGTAGCCTTGGGCATACCCCTGGATAAGGGAAGGGATGTCAAATGCCATTCGTCAGCGCTCTGCGTCGGAGCGGCTATCGTAATATTATCCAGATATTATCCAGTACCTAACATTAACCCTGACCCCGGTAGGCTCCAACCCAGGGCTTACCAAACTTATTATCTGAGTGCCGAGCCACCCAGCGCACGTAAAATAATTTCAAGCAGCTATCATATTAGCGAACCCATGTCCGAACCTATTCCACCACTTACGCTTCCCCCTGCACAGAATGCCCAGCAGGAGGGAGAATGGTTGCGAGAAGCTCTTGCCAATTGGCTCGATCGCGAGTTTATCCCAGAACCAGTAAATCAGCAGATTGCGCAACGGGCAGCCCAAATTTTTGTCCGACAGCGGATGGAAGGCGAGAACGATTTGGGTTCGCTAGTGATTGCGATAGTGACAGAGATGCAGGCGTTTGACTTTCGAGAGAGTTTTTACAGCGAATTTGCGATCGCCAATGCCGTCAGTGACTTACTGTTACAGAGTCTTGGCATTGACCGCTGCTGTGGGAATTAGTCATTAGTCATGGGTCATTAGCTACTGACTAATGACTAATGACTACCAGCTAGATTTGACAACCCCTGGCAGTAACCCTTGGTGCGCCCATTCCCGAAATACGTTGCGAGAAAGCCCGAAGTCGCGATAGTAACCACGAGGACGACCCGTTACCCAGCAACGATTCCGAACTCGGTTGGGGGCACTGTTGCGCGGCAACTGTTGCAGTTTCCGGTGCGCCTCTAACTTATCCCGTTGAGAAGTCGCATTTTCAAACTCTGATTTAAGAGTTTCTCGCTTCTCAGCGTATTTCTCTACAAGCTTTTGGCGCTTTTTCTCGCGCTCGATCATACTTTTCTTAGCCATGAATCTTTTAGTTTCCGTAAATGGAGATACCGTTTTTTATCTTATCTGATGGCTTCACTGAGTTGCTGGTACAGGGGTAGTAGATTCCACACTGTCAACCTCAGCAGACATTAACCCAAGGCTTTCGCCAGAGGGACACAAATCGGCAAGGAGACAAGCATAACACTCAGGTTTGCGGGCTTTACAAATGGCGCGACCGTGATAGACCAGTCGAATTGACCAGTTTTCCCACTCGGCTTGAGGTAAGAGTCGCATCAAATCTCGCTCAATGCGAATCGGGTCTGTATGTTCGGTTAAGGCCAAAAGCTGACTGAGGCGCTTAACGTGCGTATCTACCGTGACGCCTTGGTGAATGTCATAGGCATGGGCAAGAACGACATTTGCCGTCTTCCGGGCAACTCCCGGCAACTTCAGGAGTTCTTCCATGCGTTTGGGCACTTCACCACCGAACTCCACCATAATCATGCGGCAAGCACCGATAATATTTTTGGCTTTATTGCGGTAAAAGCCTGTGGAACGTATCAAGGTTTCAATTTCTTCCACATCTGCCTTAGCCAAAGCTGCCGCATCTGGAAAGCGAGTAAATAACGCTGGCGTCACCTGATTGACCCGTTCATCGGTACATTGAGCCGACAGGATTGTTGCGACTAGCAACTGGACTGGTGTTTCATAGTTCAGCGTACAGGGGGCTTCGGGATAAAGTCGCTTAAGGCGAATCAAAATCTCTAGCGCCCGCTGTTGATTAACTGCCCACTTACGGGTAATGCTCATTAGTTATTAGTCGTTGGTCATTAGATGAAAGCCTTCCCTCCTCACGGGCTACGCCCCGCTGCGCTAACAGCACTTTGAAGCTAGGTTATTGGAGTAGGTTTTGTACCCAACCAGTAGGCACTAAGTTAGCCGTATCCCGAATAATCAAGAAAATCCCTAAACCTAGTAGCAGCACCAGTCCGGTTTGCATAATGTTCTGCTGAACTTCTGTTGGCAAGGGTTTGCCTCGAAGTCCCTCAATCGCCAAAAATGCTAGCTGACCCCCATCCAGCGCTGGTAGGGGCAAGATATTAATAATCGCCAAGTTGATGCTAATCAGGGCAGCAAATTGGAAAAGATCAGCAAGATTTGAACGAGCAATATTCGCACCGATGGCGACAATTGCTACAGGACCAGAAACCTGTTCAGCCGTTTCCTTAAAGTTACTAAATAATTGCCCAAAGCCTTGAACCGTCAGAACGGCAACGCGCTGATATTCTTCGGCAGCTGTGCTGAAAGCCTCCACAATATTATTGGCACGCTTACGTATCACACTACCGTTAGGCGCTAGCTGTACGCCAATTTTACCTTTGCCGTCTTGTCCCGGTTCTGGCTTCACCTGAAGTGACAGGACTTTTTGATTTCGCTCAATTTTCAGTTCTAAAGGTTGGTTCGGTGATTGCTGAATCGCCTTTTTTAGGGTATCGGTTGCTTTAAGACCTGTACCCAAGTCTTGATTATTTACAGCTAAAATCACATCTCCTGACTTAATCCCTGCTTTTTGTGCCACAGCACTGCTTTCTACAGCAACTTGAGGAACCAGTACACCCGTTTTGCTGAAGGCTGGAATGCCTACCGTTCCGGCTTGACTGACAAGCAGGAAATAAGCAAAGATCAAGTTGGCAATAACACCCGCACTAATCACAATCGCTCGGTCTAAAATCGGTCGATTGCGTAGCAAGTTCGGGTCATTTGGAGGAATATCACTATCCGGGTCATCATCGGGAAACCCGACAAAACCGCCTAGGGGAAAGGCTCGGATCGCATACTCCGTTTCAGGCCCTTGATACTTCCAGAGAACTGGACCAAAACCAAGGGAAAAGCGATTGGCGTAAATTCCTTGAAGACGAGCCGCCATAAAATGACCCAGCTCATGCACTACAATCAAAATCGCCAGAACTGCGATCGCTGCCAACACTGACCAAATTGACATAAGAAATCTTTAATGTATCAGTAACTTACATTTCTTCATTGTACGGTCTGACACCTGACAGCGACTTGCCTCCCCAGGACTACAACACCTCGCGCTTCAGATAGGGTTGTAGAGCCTCCGGTATCCTAACGGTTCCATCGGGTTGCTGATAATTTTCCAAAATTGCCGACATCGTGCGCCCTACAGCCAATCCAGAGCCATTCAGGGTATGGACGAACTGAGTGCCTTTTTTGCCCGCTTCCTTGAAGCGGATGCTGCCGCGCCGTGCTTGGAAATCACCGCAATTTGAACAACTGGAAATCTCGCGGTACTTCCCAGCAGAAGGCAACCAAACTTCTAAGTCGTAGGTTTTGGCAGCAGAGAAGCCCATATCGCCCGTACACAGTTCGACAATCCGGTAGGGCAATTTTAAGGCTTCTAAAATCGCCGCCGCATTCCCAACCAATTTTTCCAGTTCCTCGTAGGAGGTATTGGGATGGACAACCTTGACCAGCTCAACTTTATTAAACTGGTGCAGTCGAATTAGTCCCCGCGTATCTCGCCCGTAGCTACCCGCTTCGCGGCGAAAACAGGGGGTATAGGCACAGTGATAGATGGGTAACTGGGAGGCTTCTAGGACTTCATCTCGGTAGAGATTGGTTAATGGCACTTCTGCTGTAGGAGCAAGCCACAAATCATCGCTGTCGCACTTGAAGCTTTCTTCGGCAAACTTGGGTAGCTGACCTGTTGCCGTGAGAGACTGGCTGTTGATGAGGATAGGTGGCAGGACTTCTACATAACCAGCAGCGATTTGCTTGTCGAGCATAAAGCTAATTAGCGCCCGTTCCAAGGCAGCACCTGCACCCATCAACGTCACAAATCGGCTTTGAGCAACTTTCACCGCACGCTCAAAATTAAGGATGCCTAGCTTTTCCCCAATTTGCCAATGGGGAAGTATCTTGTCATTCTGAGGAATGTATTCGTCACCCCAGCGACGCACTTCTACATTCTCCTCTTCACTTTTGCCAATCGGCGTTGATTCGCTTGGCAAGTTGGGGAGCGCTAGTAAGAGTGCTTCTATTTCCGCTTTCAGGTCTTTTTCCTGGGGTTCCAGTTGAGAGAGAGTCGCTTTAACTTGGTTGCCTTCGTCTCGCAGCGCTTGCAGTTCTGGTGCATCAGCAGAAGTGCCGGCTTTGATTTTTTGACCGATTAACTTACCAATTTCGTTACTACGAGCTTGTAACTGAGTCCGCGAGGCTTCCAGTTCCCGTTGACGCTGATTTAAATTTAAGAGCGGCTTGAGGTCATACTGACCAGCACCGCGTTGGTCTAGTAACTCTTGGACGCTTTGTGGATTTTCCCGAATTTGCTTTAGGTCAAGCACAGGTTTTGATGTTCTCTACTACTGGGCGCGATCGCCTATAGCCTCAGCTCTTGCCGATCGCATTCAGTGCCAATCTACACGATACATGAGGAGCGCGATCGCCTGAATTTCCTTAATCTGCCACAGTTGGCGCTTAAAGTACAATCAGCGGTTAGCAGCACACTTTGGTCAAATTTATCTACAACCCACAAACTGGAGAATCGAAAAACCTGAATTTACTAGACACTCAAAAGCCTGTGAGTTTTCTAGCTGGATTCTC
>JALYGX010000100.1 GCA_030776905.1 Cyanobacteriota bacterium
AGTAAGGGCATTGAGCCAGATATTATTTCCAAAAAGTGGTGTAAGCCCGAACAAGGTATTTGCAAATGGCAGCAATCCTAAAATTGCACCTGCTGCATAAAGGATAGCGAAGATGCGATTGAACACAATTGCTCCGGTTATGCTAGTAAATGCAGCAATTCCCCAAACACCCACTAAAATGCCAATTGCATTATGAAAATAGTTGGTGGGGAATACCCCGAATATATAGCCAAAGCCTGGTGCGGAGGTAAAGTTCTCAGAGGGAGTGAAAAAAGTAGGCAGAAATCCAGCAACGCCAAGTAACAAGAAAAGGAAACCTAGACCCAGAGCACTGTAACGAATTGAGGAATTTGAAGATGTTGATGTTTGCATGGGAGTATTTTGATTCTCAAAAATTTTTGGTGTGGACTAAACAAGTGTTTTACTGCTGTTAGAGAAACACAAACAGCTTGTAACTGACCATTCAACTCCTAGCGAGCGAGGTGGAGTACATCGCGAAGGACGCTATAACCAGCCATATCCCAGAGAAGATAGGCCACGAAACCAAGCATTGCTAGACGACCGTTCCATAGCTCTTGCTGTGGGTTCCAACCAAAAATCCAGGCATTGCGATCGGTACCGTTGTAAGCCGGAGTGACCGTAGGGACTCGAGCAGTATTGATTGTTGAATTCTTCGTTGAATTCTTCATAGTCAGTAGTTCTCCATTCTCCTGTTCCGCTTTCATGGTATCGAGTAATTTTGCTGGTATGGTCTACCATTAGGCTTAAATTCTCTCTATATCTAAAGATTGGATTTGTAAGGCTCAACTGTTAATAATGGGCATAAAAAAGTATCCTTATTTACAGACAATATAGTGGAGGCCATCCCGAACTCTTACTCTTGATGATTGACTTCAGATTCGATTGGAAGTTTAATTGCGTCAGTATCGGGTAGCATTCCTTGAGCGTCGCTAGCTGGCACGTCTGGATTGTTGTGAAGATTAACGACACCTTTTTCCGTCTGCTCCCCATCTGCCTAATAAGAGCCTGCAATGGTTGAATATCCAGCAGTTTTGGCATCACCTGTTGTTCCGGTTGCGGATGAGAAACTGGAGGCGATGGGATGAGCGATGCTTCTCCCTATGGGTTTGTGCTGGTTCCTGCGGCAATGTTGGCATCTAAAACAGCACTTCCACCCGCATTGGGGGATGCAAAAAGTTGAGCCTGTTGAGATGCGCCAACTTCTTGATTTGGCTCACTTGCTTGATTAGGCATGGATACGTTACTCATTTCTAATTTTTCCGTGAATCTGTTAAAAAATTACTGCGGTATCAATCTCTCCCCTTCCACTTCCACTGACTTCACAACCTATCACCATCAGCCACAACTGCGGTGAAATACTTGTCGAAAGCCTGAGTTTCAAGGCTTTTGCTTCAACCTGTATTCAACGTACTCAAGCTTAAACTCTTACTGAGCAATTCTTTTCTTCTTAACGCTATCTCGATTACCATTGTCACCTCATCCTACTGAGGACACAAGCTATTATGAAGTCACTTTGAAAAAACGAATACAGTCGCCTTGGCTGTACGCTCCTACCTGAGAAAGACGTTATAAAAAGCACTAGCTGTTAATCTTGTTTGGTAGAGGCAAGAGCCATCATTATCTAATTTTTAATAACATTAAGGAAGGCTGACTATGGCTAATAGAGAACAGTTTGCTTATCTAGTGCAAGATGTCATTTGCTCTCATGGGTGCCGGGAGAAAAATTCACTTTTCACCACAGGAGAAGCAAGGGGATCATGCTGAAGCAGAAAACCGACATCGCTTCGCGATTAAGGCGAAGGCACCTACTTGGAATGTTTTTGGTAGGCATCACTGGGGCGATTGGATCAGCCTGTACCACCAATTCTATGGAGAGAATTACATCAATGAGAACAGACAAACCAAAGAATCAGGATCAGGAATCTATAAACGGACGCCTGCTAGCACGACCAACGCAGCCTACGGAAACGGCACCAAGCGGTCTACAACCGTTGGGACTTTCCACCAAGCGCGACGGAC
>JALYGX010000101.1 GCA_030776905.1 Cyanobacteriota bacterium
TTGACAAAACCCCTAAGGTGAATTTATCTCCGATACAAGCCGCTAATTTTAATACTTTAACCGTTGCTTTTGGTAGCTTTTGAATCTTTCTCGCAATTAATTCTACGACACCTGTTTCAGCAATATTCAGTGCCTGAATTTCGTCCATATTCCAGTACCATAATGCACTATTAAAATCAAATCCTAAAAACTTATCTTGATAAAGTGATTGGAGAAATTGTGTCAAAAAAAATGGATTTCCGCCTGTTATCGTCCAGCTCAACTCGGCTAAAGGATTGACTCGTTCTATCTCATGCAATGTGTCAGCAATTAACTGAGTCACATTGGCTAAATCCAACGGTTGCAGGACGATGTTATTAACTCGTGCGCCAGTCTTCTGAATCTCCTCTATTGTCTGCATTAAAGGATGGGTGGAACTGACTTCATTATCCCGATAGGCACCGATGACTAGTAGATATTTACTGTCTGGGTCACTAACTAGTAGTTGCATTAATGCTAAGGTGGCTGAGTCTGCCCACTGTAAGTCATCTAGAAAGATGACTAATGGATGCTCTTTTTGAGTAAAGACTTGGATAAATTCCTTAAATACCCGATGGAAGCGATTTTGTGATTCCGTCGGTTCCAGTTTAGGCACTTCAGGCTGTTTGCCGATAACTAATTCTACTTCTGGAATTACGTCGATAATTACCTGACCGTTTGACCCCAAAGCGGTTAAAATTTTATTTTTCCAAGCTTGTAGCTGAGCGGTAGTTTCCGTCAGTAATTGACCCATCAACGAACCAATAGCTTGAGTTAGTGAGGCATACGGAATATTCCGCTTAAATTGGTCAAACTTCCCAGAGATAAAGTAACCCCGTTGGCGGGTAATTGGTTTATTAACTTCATTGACAACAGCCGATTTCCCAATGCCAGAGTAACCGGAAACTAGAATTAGTTCACACTGCCCCGGTACGGGAGGGTTTTGTTGAGACGTTGTTGCTGCCGATACGTTATCGGCTAAACTCCCCCCTACACGCTCAAAAGCATCTAGGAGCAAACTCACTTGTGTTTCCCGACCATACAATTTTTGAGGGATGAGTAACTGACTCAAGACATCAACCTGCCCAGGCAGGAAATCAGTAATCTTACCTGTTGTTGTTAACTGCTTGAAACAAATTTCTAAATCAGCTAACAATCCCGCTGCACTTTGATATCTGTCTTCGGCATTTTTTGCCATCAACTTCATTAAAATTTCTGAGATTGCTGCGGGGATTTCTAAATTTAATTGCTGCGGTGGGGTGGGGGGTTTAGCAATATGGCTGTAAACCATCTCTAGTGGGTCTTGGCTCTGAAATGGTAGTTGACCCGCGAACATTTCATACAAGGTAACACCGAGAGAATAAAAATCTGTGCGATAGTCAAGGGTGCGATTCATTCTCCCAGTTTGTTCGGGAGACATATAGGCGAGAGTGCCTTCGACTAAGTTGAGATTATTAAAAAAGGGATTTTCTTTAGATAGGCGTGAGGCGATACCGAAATCGGTTAGTTTAACAATTCCAGTTTTTGGGTTGATGATAATATTACTAGGCTTGATATCTTTGTGAATAATCTGGTTTTGGTGCAAATAGTCTAAGCCTTTGGCAAGTTGGATAGCGAGGCTTAAACAGGCAGTGAGGCTGAGTTTTTCTGCTTGCAGCAGTTGACTAAGGGAGTTGCCACCAAAGTCTTCTAAAAGCAGTGCCAGACGATGGTCAAAGGTTTCCAGGCTTAGGACTTTGACAATGCTAGGATGGTCTATGTTTTGCCGGATTTGATATTCGTGTTTGAGGCGGGTAATTGCTTCGAGGGTAGGATATTCGGCTTTGAGGAGTTTGAGGATTGTTGGCTTTTGGCAGGTTTGTGTCTGCCCTCGATAGACAATCGTTTCAACTCCTTCGTGCAAAGTGGAGTGGATTTGGTATTGAGAGAGAGCCTTCATCTGAGTGGTGCTTCTATAAAGTAAATCTATCTTGAATTGCAGATTAACATTTTTACCTGGAAGGCCTCGAATAGAAGGTTGTGTTGGATACACATCCAGGCTATTAAAATTTAATTAATGTTAATTTTGTTTTATTATTGAATAGTTGTAATTTTTCTGCCTGTTTATTAACATTGAGTGAGTTCTATTTAAAAATCACAGTAAAATCTAAAAATACTCCACTCCAAAAAAAAGCGATCGCTGAGGGCTTAGAGTTATGAGTAAATCTAATTTTACAGACGCCCTAGACTGGACACCTGAAGCCAAAGCTAAACTGAAAAATATTCCCTATTTTGTTCGCGCTCAAGCTCGACAACGGATTGAGCATCTAGCTCGCGAGGCGGAGTTGGACGTGGTGACGGTTGAAATTGTTGAGCAGGCAAGGGCAGAGTTTGGTCAATAAGCGATCGCCTTGCCTCAGCACTTTCGTGCTACTTTCATCGGCACAGAGCGCTTCCTGTAGACTTGGCAGTTACAAAATCCTAGGATTAGCATGAGTTTGGGGCGTGTAAAAACAACTAGGCTAACGCCGACGTGACGGTTGGTGTTCGCTATCGTTCCGACTTCTTGAGCGTCGCTACCGCTACGCGATCGCTAACATATTTCTCTTAACCAACAAAAGACTACTACATTGAAGGAAGTCAAGCCGACGTTGATGCCGCTGTGGAGCTGCTTTGACCCAACACAACCTGATTAAAACCGACTACGGTTGCTACTGTAAAATTTGCCAGTGGAAATGGCGAACTCCCCCTACCGACCGATGTCCCGGTGTCCCGCGCTTCGGGCGGTGGACTGGCGTACCAGACTACTTGAAGACCAAGAGCGAACTTTTCAAGGCAGGACTGAAGCCAAGAGACAATCTAGGACCCGATGGTTGCCTGCAATCTGCTGGTGACAAGGTCCCCCGTTATTGGCTCTATGACGAACGTCAGGCGATTCCCAAGCACAAACCCACTGCTGAGGTAGGGAAAGATGTAGCAAAGGAAAGAGCGATCGCCTCTGAGGCAAAGCGACTGTGGGAAAACAAACAAACTTATATCGAGAAGTACAAAGGCGCACTGATTACCGCCTTACCCCTGGTTCGGGCTAAATTTATCAGCTTCAAAGCTAGGGCACAAATCAGTGGTATTCCTGGTGAATTTAATCATGTTGAGGTTGAGACGAATAGAAGCTCAGCAACTCATATCAAAGCGATCGAAGTCACCAGAGAATTTTTAGATCAACTGCTCAAACAAGGCGTTCCTAATCGCACGTTAGACCGAGAAAACCTTCACGAGTATCTTCGTCAGTGGGGCAGTGGCTTTATCCGCCTGCAAGACTCAGGAGCAGGATTTTACATTCGAGTTAATTGCGAACCCCTCAAACTTGATGAACACAAGGTTTTTTGGGACGTAGAAGCGCCAACCCCTGAGCCGACAACGAACTTGCTCTCCACTTACAAGGATTTACTGGTAAAGCCAAATGTTAATTATTGGTCGTGGTCGAGCCATCCTGAGTCTCGCCAGGTTTGTCCTGAACTCACGATGCTTTTAACGTTACCAGAACCTAATCCTTTGGTTCGACAAGTGCTGGAAGCTCTACCAGAGGGCAAAGATCCATTCTTCGATTCTGACAAAAGCTCCTATAGTTCGCGACGCAGTTTTTCAAGATTTTCCATAAGAGGTAAGTTTGCGCTTCGAGACGATAAATACAAACTTCGGACGGCTTTTATTGACTGGCATCATGTAGCTGAATCTCAACTTGGTAGCGATATGCTCGATCGCATTTATCAAGTTGTATACGGCGTTCCCTGGAAATTGATTCAAGAAATCCTTACACCCAGTTCTGGAGAATGGTGGGAAGTTTTAGGCGTCCAACCAAGCGCTTCTAAAACTGAGGTCAAACAAGCTTATCGACGATTAGTAGGAATGTTTCATCCAGATATCAATAAAAGTGAAGGTGCCCACGACAGAGCTGTTGCAATCAACCGAGCTTATGAGCAGTATCAAGAACAGTATTTAGCGTGACCTGTAATCCGTCGCTCCTATGTATAGTTGCTGCGCCTGTTCGCTCAGGATGATTTGGTATTCTACTGAGCTGCTAACGTTTGACTGGATAGTCTTTTAGCTCTAGCCATTTGATTGTGCGATCGCACCCCTCAGCAAAAGACACAATCGGTTCATAACCCAAAATTTCTTGAGCTTTACGATGCGGCAACTTGTATTGGCAATTGTAGAGCATTGCCATTTCATAATTCAGCAGCGGTTGCTGGGGCGGTTGAGGGTCTTTTGCCTTTTTCAGCTTACTGAACGGCAGGGAGATCACTTTACCCAAAAATTTAGTATTACACAACCCCTCACGTAGACGTTCTTTCCAAATTGGCTGGTAGTTAGAGCACTTTACCTTGGGTAGTTGCTCAAGGTCAAAGCCCAGCGCATTGGCAAAGGGTTGATAGAGATTTGCCCAGGTAACTGTTTCCTGATCCCCTGCTAAAAATGCCTGTAGATCAGCATTGGGAGCCGTCAGGGCAAGGCGAATTTCTTCTACCAAGTTGTCGATATACACGCTGTTGCAAATGCCCGTTCCCTGGTTTCCTAGGTAAGCGGTGCCTGCCAGTAATATCATGTCCGCCTAATCGCTTACGATAAAAGGAGAGAGTGCTTTCCATCAGCGATGCCAAAACGAATTAGCGTAGCCAAACACTTAACGATTGAGCAGCTAGAGCAGTATTACCGCCAAGCCAGAGATAGGGTAGAGAGTCGCCAGTATCAGATTATATGGTTGCTAGCGCAAGGCAAGAAAACTCTGGAAGTGGAGGAAATAACAGGCTATAGCAGAACATGGATGTACGCATTAGTCAAAAGATACAACGAATTGGGCGTTGCAGGATTAGGCGATCGCAGAAATCAAAATCAAGGAACCAAGCCGTTAATTGATGATGTGGAGCAAGCACAATTATGGCAAGTTTTACAGGAGAAGGCTCCAGATGGAGGATTATGGAATGGTCGCAAGGTAGCCGACTGGCTGATGTGTTTAACTGGGGGAAAGGTAAGCAGACAAAGAGGATGGGAAATATTGCGACAAATGACTTTTAGATTGCGAGTGCCTCGACCATCTCACACCCAAAGTGACTACGTTGAGCAACAAGCCTGGAAAAAAAACTAGCTACAGAAGTAGAAGCGCTGAAGGCAAAATATCCCGAAGCGGAAATTCAACTGTGGTGTGAAGATGAACATCGTTTGGGACTCAAGCCAGTTCTCAGGCGAGTTTACGTACCGGAAGGAGAAAATCCAATTGCCAATGTCAATTGGCGATTTAAGTGGTTATGGTTGTATGCATTTGTACGCCCTCAAACTGGAGAAACTTATTGGTGGCTTCTTCCTTATGCCAATACGGAACTTTTTAATCGAGTTTTAGAAGATTTTGCGCGTGAGTTTAAATTAGGGGCTAAAAAACAGGTGCTTTTAGCCATTGATCAAGCCGGATGGCATATTAGCAAAGAGTTAAAAGTTCCAGAAGGGTTACATTTAGTACTTTTGCCATCCCATTCCCCAGAACTACAACCCGCAGAAAGATTATGGACTGTGGTTGATGAACCAATCGCTAATCGTTCATTTGAAACACTTGATGATTTGGAGGAAGTTTTAGTTCGTCGTTGTCAATCTTTATTTCAACAGCAAGATTTAATTCGAGGGTTAACAGGCTTTCATTGGTGGACTCAAATTGGGGTTTAATCGCAAGTGATTATCCGGACATGATATAAAGCATTGACAAACCCAGTTACCCAGCTAGATCCAGGACCCGTAACGATTCCTGGTCGAATTATGACAACTTCTGTAGTGCCGTGTTTTCGTAACCGCAAGAGCGTCTGTTCTGCTTGCACCTTCGCGTTGTTGTAAGCGGGAAACTGGCGATCGCTCAAAGCGCTACGCTCGTCCGTACCAGGTTCAGGAGCTTGCCCATGCACCGAGGCTGTGCTCAGGTAAACTAACCGCTTCACTCCCACCTGAGCAGCCGCTTGATAAGTGATCTCAGCTGACTTACGAATAAACCAGGGACTTCCGGCAGCACAGTGAATTCCGACATCACACCTTGCAAATGCTTGCTTAAGGGATGACAAGTTCGTTGCATCCGCGATGTGAGCCTTGACTCCAAGTTCAGTCAACTTTGTGGCACTGGATTCAGTTCATACAATGGGGCGAACCTCGGCGACATTCTGCTGGCAGAATACTTCAGATGTGCGGCGACCAATAAACCCGCCTGCTCCAACAACCCCTACTGTCAGCATTTCTTGCTCCCTGGTGTGGTTGAAATTGCTTTAAAAATTGGTAGTTGCCCGTTAACAGACTTTACCTCTGAGCGGCTTTTGATTCTTTTTGGCTTGAGAGAGCAATGGATGGTTGCAGGTGCTTGCTCTGACAATTTGCGTTGTAGTAGAAGCGAGTGTCTAATTCACTCTTACTATCAACTCCATTGACTACCATACCCAATACATTCTGATTCGACTTGGTCAAAAGCTCTTTGGCTGAGATCGCGCCTCTCGCATCTACAATACCGGGACGTACAACCAAAAGCAGACCATCTACCATCTTGCCCAGAACTGCTGCATCGGCAATCCCTGTTAAAGGGGGCGTATCAAACAGAATGATATCATAGCGATCAGTAAATTCCTTGACCAGAACTGACATCCGTTGCGAATCGAGCAGTGCCATTGGATTAGGAGGAATATCTCCTGAGGTTAAAACCCACAAGTTGGGCATGACTTCTTGTACAGCCTCATCCAGGGCGACACGATCCACAATTAAGTTAGTCAATCCAGCACTATTGGTCAATCCCCAAGCTGTATGTTGAGTAGGACATCGCATGTCCGCATCTACTAGCAGTACCCGGCGACCAACTTGGGAGATTGCCACAGCCAAATTTGCAGCAACCTCAGACTTGCCTTCTTTAGTCACCGAACTCGTGACTACAATGGTCTTTAATGGTTTGTCAGAACTCAGAAACTTCAAATTTGCTTGAAGCATCTGGTAAGCCTCTGCGAAAAAAGCTCGTGGATAATCGCGTACAGGCAACCTCGGCAGCGTATTCCCCAGCGCTTTTCCCTTGAGGGGAAGACTCCTGCGGTAATATAGGGGAATGACTCCTAACACAGTGTACCTAAATCGCTCCTTAGCTTGCTTGAGGGTATTAATCGATTGATCGAGTAGGTCAAGGAAGAAGGCGGTCGCAATTCCTAGCAACATCCCTGCCAAAATTCCCGCCGCCAAAACTATTTTCTGTTTGGATGACCCTTGCTCTGGCAATTGAGCTGGCGAAATCACCCGTGCATTCCCGATATTTTGGTTCTCTGCCAGTTGAATCTCCTGTAGCCGAGGTAGCAATGTCTCATAGGTCAATTGCGCGGCTTTCAGTCTTCGCTCTAGTTCTCGTTGGGTTTGTTCTAACCGGGGTAACCGTGTCATTTGCTGTGCATAGGCACGCTGAGTAGACGCCAGCTCAGAAATGCGCTGCTCGATTCCTTGTCTGGTCGCTTCAGACTGCACAAAATCTGTAATTAACGCTGCCTCGACCTCCCCAACCTGTAAGTCGCCCATACCAACGCCTTCATTCCTGCCAATGATTTGGCGAATTCGTTCTCGTACTAAGGTTTCTAACAAGTCAACTTGGCTCTCTAGACTGTCAATGGCAGGTCCAGCAATGAAACGAGATTTTTCAACCGTCAATTTGGTCTGAGCAGCCTGAAGGGCGGTTAACGCTTCTCGAACTCCTTGAGACTGGCTCAATGCGGCGGAATCGAGCGCCTGCCGAGAATTCATCCTAATTTGATTGCTCAACTGCTGTGAACGTGCAGCTACATCTGCCAGTTGTCCCCGTGCCGTTGCAATTTGATCGTCAATATTGGCGATTGTTCTGACAGCCGCCTTTGCTTCCTCATCCAGGATGATGACTTTGTTTTCTTCTCGAAAACGTCGCAGGTTTGAGTCTGCTTCAGTGACAAGAGCTTCTTTCTTGGGTAGCTGAGCCTGAATGAACTCACGGGCAGATGCTGCTTCTGCTCGATTTGCGCGGATATTACTGCGAATATAGACCTCTGCCACCTTATTCACTACAGCAGCAGCTAGCTTAGGATCTTCGCTCTGATAGGCAATTTGTAACACGTCGGTGCCGACAATTCCCTTAACTTGCAAGCGCCGCGCCAGTACTTGGGGGCTTACATCCAGCTTGAGAGAATCTACCACCTCCTGCAGCACTGGAATTGAACGAACAATCTCCGCTTGAGTATCTAGCGGGTTGTTTTGTAGGGTAAGTGCTTCTAACCTACCGATATCAATATCTTTCGCCAAACCTGTTAAAACAGGGCTACGACTGGTTTGGAACCAAAGCTTTGCTTCTGCTTGGTAAACTGTTTTTTGCTTAATGGCAATTAGTGCTGTTAAACCTACTACGACGCCAAAAACACCCATAGCAGGTAACCAACGCCGCTTTAAGGGAAGCCAATACTGCTTCAAATCAATCTCTATGGATGGCTCTTTAGATTCCACATTACAAACCTGATGAGGGAATAAGGTTCAATCAACCTTTGATGCGGTAGAACAGCTTATGCAACTGTAGGAAGCAAGCAGCAGCCTGAAACTATGGTATTCTATTCGACTACGCATGTGCCTGTAATCGACCCTCTTTTAATACAAAG
>JALYGX010000102.1 GCA_030776905.1 Cyanobacteriota bacterium
CGTTGGGAGTTATTCTGGCGGGGTTCCCTAGTTCAGCAGTTAGTGCGATATCTCAAAGATGTCGATCTACACGTCATTGCCACGGAAAAACCACCGAATGGGAAAAGGATTAAGGTGGATGCCGATACCTCAACGGCTCACCTATCGTAGGAATCTAGCACTCAGCGCCCTCAGTCCGATAAGCTGAAAACGCAGAGTAACTAAGTGGCTAATAACCTTACATGGCTCGTGTAATTGGTCTAATAAGTGGCACGTCAGTAGACGGCATTGATGCGGCTTTGGTAGAGATTGCTGGTACTGATGTCGATTTAAACGTTGAGCTAGTAGCTGGGGCAACTTATCCTTACCCATCTGAACTTAGAGAGCAAATCTTAGCCGTCTGCGCGGGTGCAGCACTCTCAATGGCAGAGTTGGCAGAATTAGATGATGCGATCGCTTTTCAATTTGCCAATGCAGCACGAGCTATTCAGACAGACGATACGCCCATCGATCTCATTGGTTCCCACGGTCAAACAGTTTACCATCGACCTCCTAAGACGCACGAGAGCAAAGAAGCTTCTTTAGGGTACAGCCTACAACTAGGAAGAGGAGAGGTCATTGCTCACTTAACTGGTATCAAGACAGTCAGCAATTTTCGTGTTGCTGATATTGCGGTTGGGGGACAAGGTGCCCCACTGGTGTCAAGGGTAGATACCTATTTGCTCTCATCAACAACGCAGCACCGATGCATCCAAAACATTGGTGGCATTGGTAATCTTACTTATCTTCCAATACGTCAAGGCAATTGGATAGAATCCATATGCGGTTGGGATACAGGCCCAGGTAATGCTCTTTTAGATTTAGCGGTACAGCATTTCACGAATGGCAGCCAAACCTATGACCAAGATGGTAGCTGGGCAAGTCGTGGCACTCCTTGTGAAGCTTTAGTAGAGCAGTGGCTCAGTCAGGATTTTTTCCATGCCTTACCGCCGAAATCTACAGGGCGAGAGTTGTTTGGTGTTGAGTACTTAAATCAGTGTTTAGTACAAAGTGAGGCTTATAACTTGACGCCTGCGGATATGCTAGCAACCTTGAGTGAACTAACTGTTGCCTCAATTGCTCACAGCTACCGCAGCTTCTTGCCCCAAATGCCTGACGAGGTGCTGTTATGTGGGGGTGGAAGCCGCAATCTCTATCTCAAGCAACGCCTGCAAGCTTTGCTTGAACCCGTGCGGGTATTAACGACCGATGAGGCTGGGGTGAGTGCGGATTTTAAAGAAGCGATCGCTTTTGCTGTTTTGGCTCATTGGCGCAATCTGGGTATTCCAGGTAATCTGCCTCAAGTTACTGGGGCAAAGGTAGCCGTGCCTCTAGGAAACGTACATCTTCCTATGGATTTTCACTGACCTCAGTGGGAAGTAAGTCTCGCTCGACTCAGCCGCCCTAAAGCAATTGGCACTTTTATCATTAAACCAATTTCCCCATACTCTATACTCTATACGTCTTTGGTTATACTTACCTAAGACTACTTACAGCTTTTCATCCTCTATTTATGCCAGTCCGCGAAATTAGTGGAGTTAATTTACTTGCCAGCCTTAGGGAGGATGAAAAAGAGAAGCAATTGTTAGATAATAGAAAAAGGGTTATACCGTGGCTCACACCTTTTTAATGGAGGCAGGCCGTTGGACACTCCAGGGAAACTGGCTGGAGCGCAATGGGATGCCAATTACCGTCAAAGGCAAGACTATCGTTGCCTGGGGGCGGGAAAACTGGTTTACGATGGTCACAAAGCTAGTTTTTCCCGACAGTGAGCGCGAAGATATTTCCTTTCAGTATCGGGGGCGTCTTGATGCTGGGGAGCGGCAGTACACATTTGTTTTGCAGCACAGCGTCTTAGGTCGTGTCGAGGGCGAAGGCTGGGTAACTCCAGAATCGATCGTGCAACGCTACTGGGTTTTAGGCGATCGCCAACGGCGCAGTGGTTTTGAGACACGACATCGGCTTAATGACAACACCTACTACCTTTCCAGTGGCATCATGGCGGGTCACTACCTTACTAGCACAATGGAGGCAACTCTGGAGCGGCAGCCCGAATAACAATATTTGGAAAGTTAAGCTAGTGTAGTGAGTTCAACTCATATTGAGTAGCTCTCTACGCTCCGCCTTGATAAATGGTACTTAAACTACAATCTCTTGATATTGCACAGGGTAAGTGATTCTGTGCAACAGCATTAGCAATATCTTCTGGCTCTGTTTCTCTAATCGAGTCCTTCCTGAGAAGTCCTTAGACGATACGGACAAGCTATCGGAATTGGGATGGCGACAGATAGAAGGTAATTCAGGTAAGTTTTTCTTTGCAACTTTCCGAAGAACCCTGAAGCCAAGCTGATGAATAAGTAAGTATATTCGATAACTCCTCCACGCTGCATAAACCAAATCATGACGATGGACCCCAACACTGGTCGCTTACTAGCTAACCGCTATCAATTGCTAGAGTTGATAGGCAAAGGCGCTATGGGTCGGGTTTATCAAGCCAAAGATATGTTACTGGGAGGCGTGATTGTTGCCGTCAAGTTTCTTGCCCAGACATTGCTAAACAAGAAAATGCGCGATCGCTTTGAGCAAGAAGCAACGATTTGTGCCATACTCGGCGAAAAAAACAATCACATTGTGCGAGTCAGGGACTATGGCGTGGACGAAAACGAAATTTCGTTCTACGTTATGGAATACCTGGAAGGAGAGAGTTTAAGCGAAGTAATTCGACAGCAACCCCTGTCGCTATCTCGATTTCTAAATATTTCTCGCCAAATTTGTTCGGGACTGCAATGCGCTCACAAGGGCATCATTATTGACGGGACACTCAGTCCAATCATTCATCGCGATATTAAGCCAAGCAATATTCTGGTTCTGCAAGACACGTCATTTGGCGAATTGGTCAAAATCCTTGACTTTGGCATTGCCAAGCTTGTCCAGTCCGATAGTGCCCAAACTCACTCCTTTATGGGCACCTTAGCGTATTGTTCGCCAGAACAAATGGAGGGTAAGGAACTCGATAAACGCTCTGACATTTACAGTCTAGGCGTGATGATGTTTGAGATGCTAACTAGGGAAATGCCCATCCTTGGGGAAAGTCATTCGTTCGGCGGCTGGTACAAAGCTCATCATTTCGCTCCTCCTAGAACCTTTGAATCCGTTAACCCCAGTCTGAGGTTGCCCAAGGCACTAGAGAATTTGGTGATGAGCTGTCTAGCCAAAGAGCCAAATGCTCGTCCTCAAAGCGTTGAGGAAGTCCTACGAACAATTAAGAAGCTAGAGGACGGCATCGATCGCAGCCGACGACTGGGTGAGCGCATTGCCCAAAAGCTGTCTAACTCTCAAGTTGTAAGTAACTTAGAATACAAGCGTGCCCCTTCAGCCGATGAAGTTTGTCGGCAGCAGTCTTGGCCGAAAAACAAACCCCAATCCGCCATCGTTTTTCCCCATATCATCAAAACGGAGAGCGAACTTTTAGCAACCCTTTGGGTAATGCTCAACAAACAGGACATTCAGAACCGTCAAGTTAGTACCCGCTACAACCAATTCCTGTTCTTAGAGGCTCCCCATCCGATGGTGCTATGGATTACTGCCCTGCATAACCGCGAATACGGTGCTAATTGGCTTCCTTGCTACCTGGATCTGAAAACAGATCTAGGTCAGAAAATAGTCAGGCTCTTGGGAGACGCTGGCTGCTACCGAATTTTGTTCTTTGCCCTAACGAATCCAGAACGCTGTGCCCATGTAATGACCTCAACTATTGCCCCTGCCCAACGCAAACTCTTGACAAAGTGGGCAAATACCAGTCAGACAGTACCCTCAGCAGGTCAGTCACAATTTAGTAAAAAAGTCCTCAAGCAGGAGTTTGAAAAGCTCAAGCCTAAAATTCTGATGAAGCTAGAGGCCATTCACACAGAATCTGGCGATATTTCGGGATAGAGGGATGAGTCAGGAAGAGCGATCGCTTTCTTAGCCTACTAGCTGGGTGCTTGTTTGTAAGGCTACACTAGCTTGAAGAGTGGTTTTGATTTAAGTTTGCTGCTTCTTCCTGCCCCATACTAGCTGGTTTCAATGCCTTTGCAGCTTGAGCAAGCCTAGCTCTTGTAAGGTCTTTCAGTGACTTGACTGTTAGCT
>JALYGX010000103.1 GCA_030776905.1 Cyanobacteriota bacterium
GCAGATGGATTGTCGAATTGGTCGATGAAGCTGTAGAGCGTTAAAGCTTGCTAATCGAAGTTTTAACTACTTATCAACGCTAAAGTAAAGAGTTTGTGGCAAACGGGAACTCGTAGCTCTTAAATAAAGTCATATTCGGACTATTCAACGCCTTTTTCCCAACACTTCTCAGGGTTACATCGGATGAAAATGCGTTTCTTAAGTCAACTGTCGTTGTTTCTCTTCTTCCTAACTTTCCCCAGCTTCCTGCCTATCTCCTCAAAATCAATTCTGTGCCCGTTTTTAGATTGGAGTGCCCAAGCTAGAGATTTTGGACGTGACGGTCGAGATGGTTCCGATGGGCAAAATGGTAGACGAGGGCGAGATGGTCAAAGCCAAACAATTTTCGCTAACGGTTCTGCGCTGAATCTGGAGTTGTCAGGCTCAGACGGTGAAAATGGTTCAGATGGTAGAGAGGGTGAAAATGCTGATTGTGGTAGACAGCCACGAGATATTGACCACAATTTGAGTGCCCCGAAGGGGGGTAAGGGCGGTGATGGCGGCAATGGCGGTTCATTAACGGTTTATTACACCAATCTGGCAGATCTGAAAACAATCTCCGTGCGCTCCACAGGTGGCAGGGGAGGACGGTCTGGACGTATGGCGTATGGTGGCAAAGGCTGCAATTGTCAGGTCCGTAACTGGCAGCGACAAACTTGCACGGGGACTCCAGGAACTCCTGGCTATAGTTGCAAAACTCGCAAGTTCTCTTGTACCAATGGCTCAGATGGTAGAGATGGAAGCGATGGTAGAGATGGCTCAGATGGTAGCCTTGGCAGCCTGACTTTGATTAATCGCACTCAGGCACTTGCTTCTGACAATCCTACAGCAACCGCTAAAATGCCTGAAGTGAAAGACACGGTTTTCGCACTTTCTAAGAATAAATTTGAAACCCGCAATGGTGCTGTTTCTCTGCTCGCGCCCGGTTCTGTAATTGCTGACCAGTACCGTGAGTTTATAGAGCGTATTGAAACATCTTTTCAGCTTGTTTGGAATGCAGACCGACCTATTACTGATTTTGCTGATCAAAAGGTGACGATAAGGTTAGAAGACGACAAACAGGTCAAGGTTGCTTTTCCTAAAGATGTTTGGGTCGATGGCACAACATCTCAGCAGGGAGGTAAAACACAGTTTTTTGCTTCCAATGTCATCCTCAAGGAGGAAGCAACTAAGCTAAAGAGGGCAGATTTCTCAGGAAGTGGGTCTGAACTCAATTTTGCTGTCGTAGACTTGGCGGGAAAGTCGGATTTGATTGGGACTCAATTCCGGATAAAGTATGGTGCAGCCAATTCGAGTGATCGCTTTGACAGAAATCTCGATTACAGAACAAGGTACGAGGGCAATATTCCTGCTGAACTAGTCAGCCGTAGCAACAATCGCTTTGTTCTGAATATCGGCAAGCTGCCAATAGACTCCCAGTTTCTGCGATCGGGAGTACCTGTTGAGATTGAGTTAGTCGCAACTCGCTCCTTTGCGGGACACTCCACGGAGCAAAAAATTCAGTGGCGGGGAGAGATCAGACAATAAGGCAGTTAAGGAAGAAATTTATGGCTAACTTTTGAGGCGACTGACCACCTGATTCACACGCGGTCTCCCAAAGCGTTCCCAAGCGCTACCCCCACGCAGAAATAGCTCCATCCAACGCACGGGTTCTCCACCTTGTACTGTAGACCAACCGGAACTTCCCGGTGCAAAAGCTAGAGTTCCCTCCGGCACATCAAAACTACCATCCGAGTACACCGCATCGCTGACCACATCCCCAATCCGAATTACTACCTTAGTTTGTGGTTCCAGATTCACACTCTGTGCCGGAATGGTCGTCTTGATATTACCGTAACCGTCAATCCAGGCAACTCGGTCAGTCGGAGGGTCAGGGATTTGGTCAGGCTTCAAGGCTACTCCCAAGACGCTGAAGTCGCCTTTGGCAATAGCCGCCGCTGCACCTGGAAACACATCACGCGATCGGAACTGCGACCCTCCCCTCGAGGCATTAACGATATGTAGAGCTTTTGCCTCGTTCTTGATAAAGGAAAGCGTGTAGCCCGCATTAACACCCACCACTTTAACTCCATTGGGCAGCAGGGCATAAGTTAGTCCCTCACCTTCATTATCGGGTCTGGGTTCGGAGTCATCCTTACGAGGAGCGCAATTGTGATAAATGAGGCGTTCTTCAGGACCCGGATTGAGTCCGAGTTGAGCAATCCAGAAACCCGTCGCTAGGGTGCTAAAGGGAGGGACTGAAAGCAAGTTAATTTGTGAGTTTGGTAAAGCCATCATCAAACGCTGCACGACTTCAGCAAAAGCTGGGTCGCCCGTACCGTAGTCAGCGATTAGGCAGATGAACATAATAGGGTGTTGCTGATTTAGGGGCAAAAAAACGGTAGAGAAGGCTTAACCCTCCCTACCGTTTACTTTACCTAAAGGTTAATGGTTGAACAGATAAATTACTCAGCCGCTTGAGGCAATAGCTCTCGCTTCTGACTGGCTTGTACTGTTACACTTCCCGCATCATCGACATCCACGAGGGCTGTATCTCCATCTTTGATGCCACCACTAAGGATTTGCTCAGCTAGCACATCCTCCAACAGACGCATGATTGCCCGACGCAGTGGACGCGCACCGTAGCTGGGGTTGTAGCCTTCTTCCACCAAGCGGTCTTTGAACCGTTCCGTGACTTCTAGCGTGATGCCTTGTTCGGTGAGGCGACCAAAGACCTCGTTGAGCATGATGTCGGCGATTTCCTTCACCTCGTCCTTCGACAACTGACGGAAGACAATAATCTCGTCAAGACGATTGAGGAATTCTGGACGGAAGTACTGCTTCAGTTCTTCGTTAACCAAAGAACGGATGCGGTTGTATTGAGATTCTCCTGGAGTATCTGAGAAATCGAATCCAATGTTGCCGCCGCCTTTCTCAATCACCTTAGAACCGATGTTGGAAGTCATGATCAGCAGTGTATTTTTAAAGTCCACTGTCCGACCCTTGGCATCTGTTAGCCGTCCATCTTCCAAGATTTGCAGCAGCATATTGAAGACATCGGGGTGAGCTTTTTCGATTTCATCGAATAGCACTACCGTGTAAGGACGACGACGAACGGCTTCAGTTAGCTGACCGCCTTCGTTGTAACCTACATATCCAGGAGGGGAACCAATCAGCTTAGAAACGGTGTGGCGCTCCATGTATTCCGACATATCCAAGCGAATCATGGCTTCTTCTGCGCCGAAGAAGTAGGACGCCAGTGCCTTCGCTAGTTCTGTCTTACCAACACCTGTGGGGCCGGAGAAGATAAAGCTAGCGATCGGTCGGTTGGGATTCTTCAAGCCCACCCGTGCGCGACGAATGGCGCGAGAGACGGCGGTAACCGCGTCTTCCTGACCAATGAGGCGCTGATGCAGCGTATCTTCCATATGCAGCAGCTTCTCAGATTCGGATTCGGTGAGCTTGTTCACCGGAACACCAGTCCAAGAGGCAACAATTTGGGCAATGTCTTCTTCATTGACAACTGGCCCAGGCTCGTCGCTGCCTGTCTCTGTCTTTTTACTTTGAGCGATCGCACGAATTTCTGCCTTAATCTCCATTTCGCGATCGCGCAGTTCCCCAGCCTTATCAAAGTCCTGCGATCGCACGGCATCGTCCTTATCCTTGAGGACTTGACGCAGTTCTTTATCCAACTCTTTTGCTGCTGGTGGCAACTGAGAGTTAATCAGGCGAACGCGGCTTCCGGCTTCATCGACTAGGTCAATTGCTTTATCAGGTAGGAAACGGTCAGAGATGTAACGATCTGACAGTTTTGCCGCTGCTTCTAAGGCTTCGTCTAAGATTTTCAGCTTGTGGTGTTGCTCGTAGCGTTCGCGCAAACCGTAGAGAATCTCAATCGTCTCTTCTACCGTGGGTTCGCCCACCATCACGGGTTGGAAACGACGCTCTAGGGCAGCATCCCGCTCGATATGCTTGCGGTACTCATCCAGTGTTGTCGCACCAATGCACTGCAACTCACCCCTAGCCAAAGCTGGCTTGAGAATGTTGGCGGCATCAATTGCGCCTTCAGCCGCACCCGCCCCAATCAATGTATGAACCTCGTCAATGACTAGGATGACGTTCCCAGCTTGACGAATTTCATCCATGATTTTCTTCAAACGTTCTTCAAACTCACCTCGATACTTGGTGCCAGCAACTAGCAAACCAATATCCAGGGTAACGACTCGCTTTTCTTCCAGAATGTCGGGCACGTCATTATTAGCAATGCGTTGCGCTAATCCTTCAGCGATCGCGGTTTTACCAACTCCCGGTTCACCAATCAATACGGGGTTGTTCTTCGTGCGCCGTCCCAAAATCTGGATTACCCGCTCGATTTCCTTGGCGCGTCCCACGACTGGGTCAAGCTTGCCCTCACTTGCCATCACTGTGAGGTTCGAGCCAAATTCATCCAGGGTCGGAGTTTTAGTGCGTCCGGGACTTGCCCCGCTCGTGACTTCTGCTGTTTCCCCAAGCATCCGAATCACTTGCGTTCTCACTTTGGTGAGGTCTACTCCCAGGTTTTCCAATACCCTGGCAGCAACTCCTTCACCTTCCCGGATTAACCCAAGCAGCAAATGCTCCGTACCGATGTAGTTATGACCCAACTGGCGAGCTTCTTCTAGAGATAGCTCTAGAACGCGCTTCGCTCTGGGGGTAAACGGAATTTCTACCGCAACGAAGCCGGAACCCCTACCAATGATCTTCTCTACTTCGATACGGGCATCTTTAAGGTTGACACCCATCGACTTGAGGACTTTGGCAGCGACGCCAGTTCCCTCTCCAATCAGACCCAGGAGGATTTGCTCCGTGCCGACAAAGTTGTGCCCCAGGCGACGTGCCTCTTCCTGGGCCAGCATGATCACTTTTATGGCTTTTTCTGTAAAGCGTTCAAACATTGGCGTATTTCCATCACCTGTTGCGTGCCCGTGTACGCTGATTTTAGCATAGGGGATTTCTCCGGATGTCTGTCTAACGACATCCGGCACAACCGATTTGGGTTGGGATTTCCCTATCGGCCCGGTGGGGATCGTATGAATTTAGCGCGTACTCGCTACGTTACTTGCTGGCGGGAGAATCGCTCATATTGGCTGAGGGATAAGGATTGGAGCTGCTTAAGAGTCGGCTAGTTGCCAACCCCAGACAGTGAGGTAACGCTTTACTTGCTGATAGCAGTTGGTAAGAGTTTCCTCAAATTCCAGTGTTTGCAAACCATTGCGCCAGAGAATCAGGGCATCTTCACCCGTGTCTTTGTAGTAACCTCGCCGTCGTCCAGCTTCTATAAAGCCAAACTTTTGGTAAAGAGACAATGCTGCTTGATTAGATGGCTTCACCTCCAGGGTTGCCCATTCCAACTTCCGTTGTCTAGCATCCTGTAGCAAAGCATACAGCAATAATTGACCTAATCCCTGTCGCTGGTAGTCCGGATGCACCGCAAGAATTGTAATATGCGCCTCCTCCAAAATTGACCAAAAACAACCGAACCCTACAAGGGAGTTTTGACGGGACGGGGTAACTGAAGAATCTACAGTTACAGAGTTTTGAGTTAGGACTTCGGAGAACCAATCCTGGCATCCGGAATCTTTTGAAACGCATCGCGCCTCTAAAACCAGCAGTTGACTGCTGGGGCTATCTAACTCTCGCTCATAACCCGATCGCGTCCAAAGCCCACCAAAGCACAGCTGGTCTAATTCCACTACGGCATCCAGCTGCTCTACGGTTAACGGCTTAAGTTCTAAGAAAGTCACAGCCCTCAATTGTACACTGATTAACGAGACGCAGTTCCGCCTGCACACCAACTAAGGACAATAACTACATTATGCTATCGACTGACCAGGCTAGGGTTCAAAATTCTGGACATCAGTACCTTCCCTCTCACACCAATTCTGTCTCTGAGCGCTCGCCCAATCAGGAACTGCTACCTCTCACCGCCAAAGTCAACAGCCGCGACTGCCTGGAAATTGGCGGCTGTGATGTAACGACGTTGGTAGAGCAATTTGGTTCCCCGCTTTATATCTTGGACGAGGCGACGCTACGAACGGCTTGTCGTCAATACCGAGATGCCTTTGCTCGATACTACAAGGGTGAATCTTTAGTACTTTATGCTTCTAAAGCTTGGAGTACTCTCGCCGTTTGTGCGATCGCGGCTTCTGAAGGCTTGGGTATTGATGTCGTATCGGGTGGCGAACTGTACACCGCGCTGCAAGCTGGCGTCAGTGCCGACAAACTTTATTTCCACGGCAATAATAAGTCGATTGCTGAACTTCAGTTGGCGATTGAGAAAGGTTGCACGATTATGGTGGATAACTGGCTGGAGTTACACACCTTAGCGGACATGGCATCAGCCGCTCAACCCATTCAAATTATGCTACGGCTGACTCCCGGTATCGAGTGTCACACCCACGAATACATTCGCACCGGGCATCTCGATAGTAAGTTTGGCTTCGATCCCAACGCCTTAGATGAGGTCTTTGCCTTTGTCAGCCAACACTCCAGTTTAAACTGCGTCGGTTTACACGCTCATATTGGTTCTCAGATTTTTGAGAGCCAACCCCACAAAGACCTAGCGGGTGTTTTAGTGGAGTGTATGAGTAAAGCCGCTCGCTACGATTTGCAAATTCAAGAACTCAATGTTGGAGGCGGATTGGGGATTCGCTATACAGAATCAGACGATCCCCCAAGTATTGATGCCTGGGTAAAGGGAGTCTGTGAAGCGCTCCTTAGTGCTTGCGAGGAGCAGCAGTTACCCCTACCCAAGCTGCTGTCGGAACCAGGGCGATCGCTGATTGGTTCCGCCTGTGTTACGGCTTATACCCTTGGAAGTCGTAAAGTAATACCAGGGATGCGAACCTACTTGGCTGTTGATGGCGGTATGTCGGACAATCCTCGTCCCATTACTTACCAATCGGTGTATCGCGCTGTCGTTGCTAACCGGATGTCAGCGCCTATGACAGAAACTGTCACCATTGCTGGTAAACACTGCGAATCAGGGGATATCCTCATTAAAGAAGCTACCCTGCCTGAAACTGAGCCAGGAGATATCTTCGTCGTTATGAGTACTGGTGCTTACAATTACAGCATGGCTTCCAATTACAATCGGTTGCCCAGACCAGCAGCCGTATTAGTAAATGAGGGAGAAGCCTACTTGATTTTGCAACGGGAAACCAATGAGGACTTGATTCGGCAGGATCGTTTGCCACAGCGACTCGTTCAGATCAACGATTAGCGTTTCAGCTAACGAATTTTTTGGCGAGTTGGCTTCAATCCTAGTGTTTCATCATTGGTCATTGGTCCTATGGACTGTGTTATTTACGAATAACTAATGACCCATGACGAATGACCATTAGTTGCTTTATCCCGCTAAAATCAAGCCAGACTCAAGCATCCCCCTACCTAACTGTTAATTGAAGTTTAATGCCTCCGTCGTCATCGAGCCCTGTTCCTGACATTAGCTGGGCTCAAGCCTTATTGCTTCACAGCATCGATGTCGGATTGGTTCTAGCTCTCACCTATCTGGTACTCCTCATTATTGGGGAGCGCCGGACTTTGTGGATGGTTCGAGGGCTGATCGTCCTGATGCTAGCGGCAGCAGTAAGTAATCGCCTAGGACTAACACTGCTGAGTTTTGTGCTAGAAAAGTTGGTGGTCGGCTCGGCTGTGGCGATGGCAGTAATCTTCCAGTCAGAGTTTCGCCGATTTCTCGAACAAGTAGGACGGGGACAAATTTTACAGTTATTTCAAGCGCAACGACGACCTACTGCCAAGCCCGATAGTGTAATTGATGAAATTGTGGACGCTGTTAAAGAATTGTCCCAAAATCGAATTGGCGCTTTGATGATTATGGAAACCAACGGTCCCATTGATGAACGGGATGTTTCTGTACCAGGTGTTCAGCTTAATGCTGAAATTTCTAAAGAATTACTGCAAACAATTTTCCAAACAACAACCTTATTGCATGATGGCGCGGTGTTAATTCGTGGTTCGCGAGTTGCGGCGGCGGGTGTGATTTTACCTCTTTCAGATCGTACAGCCTCGCGACAACTGGGCACGCGCCATCGAGCCGCCATGGGAATTACTGAGCGGGTCGAAACTTGCTTGTGTATTGTTGTATCTGAAGAAACAGGTTCAATTTCATTAGCGGAGAGGGGGACGCTGAACCGACCCTTAACCAGCAATAAACTGAAAGAATTGCTAGAGGCGCGATTTTCGACAGCCGTTGACCGCGAGGCAGTTGCCCCAGGTTTACGCACTTTAGGTCGTCAGTTTAAGTCTCGCGGACGGGCACTAGTTTCACGTTTCCTCCGTCGTCCGTCATCAACTTCTCAAGAGAAGAAATGACTGCTATGCCAACTATTTTACAAGAGCTACCAAGTGACCTGGATCAAGACCGTCTACCCCGCCATGTAGCGGTGATTATGGATGGAAATGGTCGCTGGGCGAAACGCCGTGGGCTACCCCGGATTATGGGTCATCGGCAGGGAGTAGATGCCCTGAAAGGGTTGCTGCGTTGCTGCAATGATTGGGGAATTCAAGCGCTCACGGCTTATGCATTTTCTACGGAGAACTGGGGGCGTCCCCATGAGGAAGTGGACTTCCTAATGACGTTGTTCGAGCGGGTATTGATGCGAGAACTCAAGGAGATGATGCAGGAGAACGTGCGGATTCAGTTTGTCGGGAATTTAGCCGCTCTACCGCGATCGCTTCAAGCCGAAATTGAACGCTCGATGATGGAAACTAAGAACAATCACGGGATTCAGTTTAATGTTGCTACAAACTATGGAGGTCGGCAGGAAATATTACAAGCTTGTCGCGCGATCGCAACTCAGGTGCAGCAAGGTCACATTCAACCGGATGAAATTGATGAGGCGATGTTTTCACAGCACCTCTACACCGCTAATATGTGCGACCCCGATTTACTCATTCGTACTAGTGGAGAGATGCGCTTGAGCAACTTTCTACTATGGCAAATGGCTTATGCGGAACTTTACATTACTGAAGCCTTTTGGCCTGATTTCGATCGAGCGGAGTTTCATCGGGCTTTGTCTGCCTATCAGCAACGGCATCGTCGGTTCGGCAAGGTGTAAGCTGTCGCGCATTTGGCTCGCATAGTTGTCAAAAGAGTAAAGGGTGGAGAAGTCACGAGTAAACTTCTCCCACCCTTACGCCTAGCTGAGATTCGCCGTTCGTGGTTCATGGTGTTCTTCTATGAACTATGAACACCCCTTATACACCCATAGCTCTGTCAGACTTTAGTCTGCGGCTAAACAAACAAAGCCTGCCTGCGCAGGCTAATTATATTGTCGTTAATTCACCGGACTTGATATGACATGGCGTTAGCTGTAGTTAGCCGATTTTCTGGGTCTTTAAACCGATAAATTATCTCCAAAAACCGTCCCTACCCCAGACGTGTTACACCAATTTATAAATTGCTATAAAAAGATAAATATTAAATCTTTAAAGAGCTATTCAACGGCATAACACAACCTACCGGTTTTGTCATGTATTGAGATTAATATGTCATGGATTTTTTCTTTTTATTTTTCTTTTTAGAAATTATACGCAAGAAATTTCAGTAATAATATTGAAGCAAGAACTAGGAAGTAAGGCAATAATAGAGAAATACACGAGGCTTTGTTAGAGGCTTCACACAAACGAAATATTTTTTATGATTATGTTTAATAGAATTTAAGAGAAATCCTAAAACTTAGGTAATTTTTCTAAGTCAGGATAGGACTTAGATACAAAATGCAGTGGTCAGAATAGTTTGTTGGTTATGCGTGAATTCTTACAAATATTTTCTGACAAAAACTTTATTCCTCACGAACACAGCTATCTGTGGAAACCAACCTTGATGTGGCTCCAAGTAGCAAATGATTTGATAAATATCTTTTTTTATTTCTCAATACCGCTGCTTTTAGTCTATTTGGTTCGTCAGCGTCGAAACCTGCCCTTGACAAGAATTTTGCAGCTATTTGGCACTCAGCCAGAGAGAGAATGGCGAGAATCCAGCAACCAACGACTTTCCCTGCTTGTTGAGCAGACTCCACTGGCAGTAATTGAATGGACTCCTGATTTTAAGGTAACCGCTTGGAATCCAGCAGCCGAAAAGATTTTTGGCTATAGCAAAAGCGAAGTCTTGGGTCGTCATGCCGTTGAACTCATGGTGCCTGAGACAGCTAGGGAACAGGTGAAGCACATTTGGGAGCAGTTGTTGCAGCAAAAAGGTGGGACACGCAGCACCAATGAAAATTGCACGAAAGAGGGAGAAACGATTTATTGCGAGTGGTACAACACACCACTAATTGACTCGGAAGGTCAGGTGATGGGTGTTGCTTCCTTGGTTCAGGACATCACCGATGTCTACAACGAGCTGCGCTTACGCAAACTTGCCCAAGAGGCTTTGCAACAAGCAAAAAATCAGCTAGAAATCCGCGTCGAAGAGCGAACTCAGGAATTAAAGCAAGCGTTGGTAGAGCTTAATGAAGTTATCATTCACCTGCAAAGAGAAATTGACCAGCGCCGAGAGGTTGAGGCAGCCCTGCAAGAGAGAGAGGGTCAATATCGGTCAGTTGTTGACAACGTTAAAGAAGTGATTTTCCAGACCGATGCTAATGGCTTTTGGACGTTTTTGAACCCGGCTTGGAGCGAAATTACAGGTTTTGCGATCGCAGATAGCATCGGTACTTCCTGCTTAAATTACCTTCATCCCGACGATTGGCAATGCAATCAAGACCAATTTCAAGCCTTACTCGAACGCAAACAAGAGTATTGCCGCTATCAAGTTCGCTGCTTAACTACTGGAGGTGGCTACCGCTGGATTGAGGTATTCATACAACTCACCTTCGATACTGACTGGGCAATTAGCGGAACGTGTGGAACCCTTTACGACATCACAGAACGTCATCTGAGTGAAGCAACACTACGGGAAAGTGAGCAACGCTTCCGTTCCTTAGTTGCCAATATTCCTGGTGTAGTTTACCGCCGTGGATACGATGCTGATTGGACGATGAAGTTCATCAGCCATGCCATCAAAGAAATTTTTAGTTATTCTGCGGCTGACTTGCTGCACAATCAAGTCCGAACCTTTGCCAGTTTGATTGAGCCACAAGACTTAGCCAGAGTTGAGTCGGTTATATCAAAATGTGTAGCTCAAAGACAGCCTTATGTGGTTGAGTACAGGATTATCTGTGCAGACGGCAGTATCAGATGGGTCTACGACAAAGGTCAAGGAATATTTGGTGCAGACGGCAGAATGCTTTGGTTAGATGGCGTGATTTTCGACTCCACAGGCTACAAGCAGACAGAAGAGGAATTGCGCTCTAGTGAAGAAAAGTTCCGTCAGTTGACTGAAAACATCCGGGAGGTCTTCTTTTTAACTAATCTCGATTGGAGTCAGATGCTCTACATCAGTCCCGCTTATGAGGACGTATGGGGTCGGACAACGCAGAGTCTCTACGACAGGCCAATGTCCTGGCTAGACACCGTGCATCCAGAAGACCTCAATCGTGTGGCAGCGACGGTAGCACGATGTCTGGGCGAGGAGCAAAATTTCGAGGCAGACTTCCGAATTATGCGACCTGATGGATTAGTGCGCTGGATATGGGTGCGTACCTTTCTCATCCGGAATCAGGCAGGTGTAGTAATGCGCATCGCTGGTTTAGCTGAGGATATCACGGAGCGCAAGCAAGCCGAAGCCGAGATTGTGAACGCGCTTTCTAAAGAAAAAGAACTAGGCGATCTTAAATCCCGCTTTATCTCCATTACCTCCCATGAGTTCCGCACGCCGCTGACAACAATTATGTCCACTGCCGAGTTACTGGAATATTACGAATGGACAAAACAGGAAGAAGTCGAACAGCTACATTTAATTCAAGACTCGGTGAAACAAATGCTCCACTTATTGGAAGATTTACTATTTATTGGCACAGCCGACGCCGGACAACTCCGCTTCACCCCAGAACCGCTAGATCTCAATGAATTCTGTCGGCAATTGATTGCCCGAATCCAGGGAGAGGCGAGTTGGAAAACTTCTACCACAAGCTCCCAACCCGGTCTTACTCAAGCGAGCGTGAACTTTGTAAGTCCCGACCAAACATTGTTAGCTTGCATGGATAAGAAACTGCTGCGGCAATTGCTATCTAACTTGCTCTTAAATGCCAGGAAATATTCGCCTTATGGGGGCATAATCCAATTTGAACTGGCTTGCCAGGGTGATATGGCTGTCTTCCAAATTCAAGACCGGGGAATTGGGATACCGCAGGAAGACCAACCTAGAGTGTTTGAATTTTTCCATCGGGCGAAAAATGTGGGTGCGATCGCTGGGACAGGATTAGGTCTAGCCATTGTTAAGCAGTGCGTTGACTTACATGGAGGTAACATCGCCGTGGAGAGTGAAGTCGGGGTAGGAACACGATTTACAGTGACCCTGCCCTTGAAAAACCATTTCTCTATCGCACCCTATGATGCTAAACAAGCTACTACCCAGCCAACAAGGCGATCACCTTAGTACAGCTCCAGCTACCTACTTTCTGGTGCGGTGAGAAAGTATCAGAAGCGTTCTCTTGTCATAGTTTACCTACTCAAAAACAAAAACTGATGAATAAGATTCTCGTAATTGAAGATGAGCGAGCGATTCGGATGAATCTTGTCAAACTTCTGAGCGCGGAGGGGTTCCAGACCATTGATGCTGACAATGGGATTCTGGGAATACAACTTGCTCAAGCTCAACATCCCGACTTGATTATCTGCGACATCATGATGCCTGGTATGGATGGCTATGAGGTTTTGAAGGCATTGCAACAAGACCCAATCACCGCCGCCATTCCCTTTATTTTCCTCACTGCCAAAGCTGAACACTCAGATTGGCGTCAGGCGATGAACATGGGGGCAGATGATTACCTAGCTAAGCCATTTAGCCGAGCTGAAGTGCTAGAGGCGATCGCTACTCGCCTGCAAAAACAAGAATATCTCATCCAGCGGCATACCCTGCAACTGCAAGAGGCTCATGCCCAACTGAATCATATGCTGCGTTACAACCATTTGACGAATCTCCCTAACCGACTCGTGTTGCAAGAGCGGTTCAGTCAGCTACTGAGTCAAAGAAGTGGACGCGATCGACAGATTCCTATCCTATCTATCGGTTTGGAACAACTTCACCGAATTAATAGCGCCTTAGGAGATGCCAGCGGCGACTTGTTACTCCAAGCCGTAGCAGAACGGTTGCATAAACGTATCGGGATGCTAGATACGGTAGCTCATTTAGGTGCGGCTCAATTTGCTATCCTTTTGACCACAACCCACGATCGCCATGAAGTGGCACAAATTGCCGAAACTATCCTTGACGCCTTCTCTTTACCTTTCCTCGTGGGCACTCACGAAATTTTCCTGACTGCCCAAATTGGCATCGCCTTCTTTGGTCACGATGGCTGTGACTTGGACACTCTGATCAAGCACGCGAACGCCGCACGGGAGGATGCCAAAAAGCCAGGAAACCAGCCCTATCAGTTTTATATCACCTCGATCGGAGCGAAATCGCAAGAAGCTCTGTTGCTAGAACTCGAACTGCACCAAGCTTTAGAACGAGAAGAATTCCAACTTTACTACCAGCCTAAGGTAAATCCCCAAACGGGACAAATTCAAGGTGCAGAAGCCTTGGTGCGTTGGTATCATCCAACGCGGGGTTCGGTCTCTCCAGCGGAGTTTGTGCCGATGGCAGAGAAAACTGGCTTTATTGTGCCATTGGGTGAGTGGGTTTTGAAGACAGCCTGTGCCCAAGCCAAAGTCTGGCAAGATGCTGGTTACCCATTACGGATTGCTGTAAATTTATCAGGACATCAGTTTAATCAACCCAATCTCAACACGTTAGTTGTAAATACGCTTAAAGAAACCGAACTTGACCCTAGGTATTTAGAGCTAGAAATAACTGAAAGCGCACTCATGCAAAATCCTGAAGCCGCGATCGCGATATTAAGTGAGTTTAAAGCGATCGGTATTCAGATTTCAATTGATGACTTTGGGACGGGTTATTCTTCTTTGAGCTATCTGAGACAATTTCCCTTTGATATTTTGAAGATAGACCGTTCTTTTGTCTGTCAATTGACTAAGGATGATAAAAACGTGGCAATTACAACCGCGATTCTGCAAATGGCTCGCAGTCTAAACTTGAAGGTGGTTGCAGAAGGGGTAGAAACGGCAAGCCAACTCGCTTTCCTCGACAGCCATGAATGTGATGAAATACAAGGTTATTGGTTCAGCCCACCTCTGTCCGCTGAAACATTGGAAGAGTTGCTGAGTGCTGGGAAATCCTTGCCGCTTTTATCATGTTGAGACACAGATGGTCAGAAAAGAGAGCCAAGTAAGGAGGTGGACTTATCCCTCTTCTGTCACTCTGGGCGGGGTAAAATCAGGGTCATGTGCAGCAAGGGCTAATTAACACTTGATGTTTTTCTACCATTTACTAACAATCACTCACGTTTCCTAAGCTTCTTTTCCAGTGAGCGAATATACTCACGAATCAAGTCAGTCTTATTGCGCTTGGTTTGCTTGGCGTAGGCATCCAGTATCTCCATTTCTGACACGGGGAGATTGATATTGAGTCGCTTCGTCTCTTCTTCCATGAGTAATAATTGTTATATTATTTACTCATGTTAATCGCCTTCAAGACCGAACTCAAGATCAATTCGTCTCAGCGAGTGTTACTGGCTAAACACGCTGGCACTGCTCGTCATGCCTATAACTGGGGATTGGGATTGTGTAAACAAATCTTGGATAACAACAAGATTAATCCACCAGAAGAGAAAATCAAGTTTCCTACAGCAATTGACCTTCATAAATGGCTAGTTGCTTTAGTGAAACCTCGCTACGAGTGGTACTACGAAGTATCAAAATGCGCTCCCCAGTACGCATTGCGCCACTTAGCTGATGCGTTTAAGCGATTTTTCTCCCAAAAAGGTGGTTGCCCTCGATTCAAGAAAAAAGGTAAAGGAGATTCATTCACGCTAGATGGAAGCCTAACGATTGACCAGAGAAAGGTCAAAATTCCAGTTATTGGATGGATTAAAACCTATGAGCGATTGCCACAGGGGGTAAATCCTAAATCTGTAACAATTTCTAGAACTGCTGACCGTTGGTTCGTTTCGTTCAAAGTTGAAGTTGAACCAACAACCACAGAAAAGCGGGTTGACGTGGTGGGTATAGATTTGGGTGTTAATCACTTGGCTACACTCTCCACAGGAGAAGTGTTTGATGGTGTTAAAGCATACAAGCAGTACGAGAAGAAACTGGCTCGACTTCAATGGCTTAACCGCCATAAACAACAAGGCTCTAGTAACTGGAAGAAAGCCCAGCTCAAGATAGCTAGACTGCATAGAAAAATAGCCAACATTCGTAAAGATACTTTGCACAAAATCACGACTTATATCAGCAAGAACCACGCTGTTATTGGAATAGAAAACTTGAAGGTGTCTGGAATGTTGGCGAATCATAAATTAGCTAAAGCTATTGCGGATATGGGATTCTACGAGTTGCGTCGGCAACTGGAATACAAGTGTCAGTTGTACGGTAGTAAATTGGTTGTAGTGGACAGGTTCTTTCCTAGTAGCAAGCGGTGTTCCAATTGTTTAACCGTGAAAGAATCACTATCACTATCTGAAAGGACTTATTGCTGTTCCGAGTGCGGGTTTGAGTCAGACAGAGACTTAAACGCTTCTATTAATTTGGAGTTAGCGGTCAGATCGACCGTGTTAGCCTCTGGACTGGAAGGGTGTCGTCACCCCCAGGTTGAAGGAGGAAGAAGTGTTAGCAATTGTTAGCATTTTTGTATCGGTAGCAACATCTATGAGACAGCCCAGAGTATCTGTCTTGACCATTACTTTTGTTGATACTTTTTATTCCGCGCTCAGCACCAAGTGTAAGGTTTTCAGTAATTGCTGCGCTGTGTAAGGCTTGGACAAAAACGCTTGAACACCCGTACCCATAGCTAAATTAACTTTATCGCTTGAAACCAGTCCGCTGACGGCAATAATCTTGACGAGCGGGTTAAATTTTTTCAACACACGGATAGTTGTTGGACCATCCATAGACGGCATCATCATATCCATCAAGACAAGACTAATTTTATCTTTATGCTGTGCATATAGTGCGATCGCCTCAATTCCATCATTAGCAACTAGAACCTTATAGCCATAGATTTCTAGGGAGGTTTTCGTAATCTCCCGAATCGCTACTTCATCATCCACTACCAAAATTAGTTCTCCACGTCCTGAAGGTAGTTCCAGGTCTTCTGCTTGCTGCGTGTGAGTTTCTTGAACCGCCGGTAAGTACACCTTAAATTGAGTTCCTCGTCCCACCTCGCTGTACACATTGATGAAACCACCGTGGTTTTTGATGATGCCATTCACCGTTGAAAGACCAAGCCCCGTGCCTTTTCCTAGCTCTTTTGTCGTGAAAAATGGCTCGAAAATTCTATCTATAAGTTCAGGCGGAATCCCCATTCCCGTATCTGAGATCGTAATGACCATGTAGGGACCTACTTGGGCATCAAGATTCATCCGGGTATAATTTTCATCAATGAACAAGTTTTCAGCAGAAATAGTAAGAGTACCTCCATTTGGCATTGCATCGCGAGCATTGACGCACAGGTTCATCAGTACCTGATGCAGTTGGGTGGCATCCGCCCGCACAGCCCAAAGATTTGGCTCGACGTTCATACAAGCTTTGATGGATTTAGGAAAGGTTTGGTTGGCAATCTGCCTGATTTCCAACAGCAGATGCCTAACTTGAAGGGTCGTGCGCTTACCTTCGGTTCTATGTGCAAACGACAGCATTTGCTTGACCAATGCAGCCCCGTGTTTAGCATTGGTTTCCTGCATTTTAAGCAACTGCTGAATTGGCTCATCGACCTTGGGGAGTTTTAGCTGTAGCAGTTGAGCTGACATCAGAATTGGCGTCAGCATATTGTTTAGGTCATGGGCAATGCCGCTAGCGAGTGTACCAAGACTCTCCAGCCGTTGGGCATGGAGAAACTGCCTTTCTAGTTGTTTCTTCTGCGTAATGTCGGTGTTAACAATAAGGATAGATTTTGGTTGCCCTTGTTCATCGCGCATCAGCGTCCAGCGGCTTTCGACAATAATTTCTTTGCCAGCTTTAGTAACTTGATTCAGCTCACCGTGCCACGAGCCTGCATCAGTAACTGTTTTATGGATTTCTTCGAGTTGAGGTGAAGTATCCTGATCTAAAAGCTCATTGTCTAAAAGCTCATTGGCACTCATAGCAAGGGCTTCGGCTGTCTGCCAGCCGTACAAGCGCTCTGCACCTTTGTTCCAGAATAAGATTTGGTTGTCGAGATCTTGAACAAAAATTGCATCAGTAGTGATGTCAAGCAAAGCAGCTTGTTCGCGAATTTTCTCTTCTGAGCGTTTACGTTCGCTTAGTTCGGTTTGAACCTGCTCAAAGAGGGTGGATTGCTGAATAGCGATCGCTAGTTGTGTTGCCAAGTTCTGGAGCAAGTTAAGTTCTAAGGCCTGCCACTGTCGTGGTTCCGAACAGTGGTTAGCTACGAGCAATCCCCATAGCTGTTCCCCTTGCACAATCGGTACCACTAAGTTTGCCCTGATCTGAAGCCGAGCCAGTAAATCCATGTGACACTTGGATAAACCTGCGGTGTAAATATCTGCTACAGCTTGGATACGACCCTGTTTGTAAAATTCGCGACCAGCAGCTTTTAAAAAGAAGGAGTCTGTGACTTTTGTTCCCTGGATAGGCGACCAGCTAGAAGCTACAGATTCTACTGCCACCGTACCACTCCAATCCGGATCAAAGCGGTAAATGAACACGCGATCAGTCTGAAGAAACTGCCGTACTTCAGACACAGTAGTGCTAAGAATCTCCTCTAGGTTCAATGAACGGCGGATACGTTGAGCAATCTCCGTTACTAGTCGCTCTCGCTCGACTTGCTGCCGCAATGCTTCCTCCTGACGCTGGCGCTCAGCCAGCTCAACCAGTTTTTCTGCCTGACTCTGGCATTCACGCCTGACTCTCTGGCGATAGTTCCGGAAGAAGTTAGCCAATTCAGGCTCCTCCTCTAGTAAAGCACTGAGGTTATCCTGCACTCGCTTATCTGCTTCATACACAATTTCGGGGTGGGCTTCTATCCATACATGACAGGTTTTGATGTAGGCTATAAACGCCACTAGATGCTGGTAGTTCACAGCCCCCACAATACGCCGTAGCTCATTGCGACAATGCTCAGTTCTGTCTTGTTGCAAAGCAATGAATATTGAACAGTAGAGGAGGCTTTCTTCCAGTATTGAGTTTGATTCTGGCCAGAGCACCAGCCGTTCTGGCTGCGCTGCCAGCCTCGTGAGGTGTTCATCAACATCCGTTTCTAATGGGAGAGGTGCTTCAAGCAACTCCAAAATCTCTCGTGCCTTCAGCCCTAAGGGACGCAAGGTACAACTATGGCAGATCATGCAGTAAGGCACTCTACAGAAGCGCGAGAGATATGCGGAAAGTTTTTCCTTAAATAGAGCTGGTAGCGGATTATTCACATACGCAGCAAGTGTCTGTTGCCACAAATTTTCTAATACCTGTGGAGATTGTTCTGCTGGTTCAAAGAAGGGTGGGACAAAACCTAATTTCGCCTCAATTTCTGCCCTGATTTTCTCACTCTTTTGTCCTATAGTCATGGCAATTTTAACCTGCATTTCTTCCTCAAATGTTGGCAACAGCCCGTTCTCAGTCGGCTGGTATTCAGTACTGCTCGGTGTTAGCTCGGCTATAAAACAAGGTGTAATCATAATCGTTTCTGGTTAAACCAGATTCATAGCTATGTTGAAAAATCAAGGACAAAAATCAGTTTTAAGGTTTACGAAATGGTTGGGAAGTAGAATGAAAAAACCATAAGTTACGATAGTGAAAGTGAAAGAACTTGAGTTTTAGATTGCTGTTTAAGTTGAGGAGGTATCAAGCATTTATGTTTGTTCAATCCTGAGTCTAAATTAGGCATTTCTTGCCAGCAGGAGGGACAAAACCAGTAAATTTGTTGATGGCGGATATGGCGCAAGAGTTGATTGGAGCAGCAAGGGCAACTAGTCATAGATTTGAAAACATTCAATTGGGAATTAA
>JALYGX010000104.1 GCA_030776905.1 Cyanobacteriota bacterium
GGGCTGACTTGAGGGGGGCTAACCTAATCGGGGCTGACTTGAGGGGGGCTAACCTAATCGGGGCTGATCTCAGAGATGCGAATTTAATCGGAACCAATCTTAGAGGCGCTAACCTCAGAGGGGCCAATCTCAGTGCAGCCAAGTTGAGAAGGGCTAACCTGAGCGAAGCTGACCTGATTGCCGCCAACCTCAGCAATACTAGCCTCAGTGAGGCTAATTTGCATGAAGCTGAACTGATCGGAGCTTACCTTTTCAACGCTGACCTGCACAACGTTAACCTGAGCGAGGCTCATTTGAGTGGAGCTTACTTGTTTGGGGCGAACTTGAGTGAGGCTGACCTGAGAGGGTCAGATTTCAGATGGGCGAACCTCAGTAAAGCTAACCTTCAGGGGACAACGATGCCTGATGGCACAATTCACCCTTAGAAACCTTGTAGAGACGAACCGCCGCAACGTCTCTGTGGCTGCTAAAGTCCATTTCCCATCAGAATGAAGGATGCCCAATAGTAGGGATGACTGAAAGGACTTTTCTTCGTGGTATTTGTGGAAGGTGAGAGGCTTTCGTCTTGTGGCTCATTGGCTTGCGATCGCGTCGCTGTATTGCGTCTTGCCTGCCATATACTATTTTGCGTTTGAGCATCTGCTGTATAGTTGCCCTGGAGTAGTGCCAGTTGGGCTTGACGCAGTGCCTCAGCTTTCATTACGGGTGAGGTCGGTGTTCCTTGAGCTAAGCTTTTATAAAACTGCTCCATCAACAGGCGAGTACTTAAATCGTCGATGCGCCACAAAGATGCCATTACAGTTTTGGCTCCGCCTTTGAGAAAGTAATAGCCAGTACCAGCAACCTCCCTACCGTTCAGTCCAGGCCCTCCTAGGGCTGTATCACAAGCTGACAGCACTACCAAATCGACATCTCGCAAATTTAGCCAAGTTTCAATATCAGGAATTGCCAACTTCTCCCCTGTACCCAGCAGCAGAAACGATTTATAAGCTCGTCCCGGTACGAATTCACTATGGGTAGCGATGTGCAATAGCTGGCGTCCGGACAAATTATCTCGTAAGGCAAAAAAGTCAAATTCTTTATTGAGAAACTTTTGACCCGGATAAATTCCCTGGGAGACACCAAGTTCCTGCCGCACAATGGCGTCTAACTCTGCTGGCACATTTGGCAGCGCTTGGAAACCCGCTAGGGCTTCCGATACTCCCAGTCCCAGAATCTTGGGGTTTAGAGTGTTAGACACAGGCGCTTCGGAGCTTGACGGCGTTTTTGTAGTCTTTTGGTCTTCTATAGCTGCGGCTTCTCCAGAACCAGAACCTTTAGGTATAACGCTACTGTTTGTCAGCTTACAGCCATTGGCACAGGCGTAGGGCGGTACAGTTGTGGAAGACTTAGCGGAGCTACTGGGGGAATCAATTGGCGATCGCGTTTTGGTCAGGTTCGCGGATAGCACTGTGGAAATGGTGTAGTTCTCAACCAGGTACTTCTCGCCATCAAACAAGGCTCCCATCGGTATATAGCGGGTTGAGCTGTCTAGAGAAAACACTAAGTTCTGGATATCATTGGCTTTTAGTTCTTTCTCTACAGGCGCAATCAGCCAGTCATAAAGTTGCTTACCCGTTGCTTTGACTTCGTTAGTATCTGAAAAGCGATTTTGGAGCAACTGGCGAAACCTCAAGACCGTTACTTCCACTTGGGCTTGACTTACATCTGGCACTTCAACGCTTTTGAAAATCCCCCCTTTGGATGCCCACACCAACCAAATTTTGTCTTGCAACATTAAGGGATAAATCAGTACAGTACCGGGTTGCTCTTCTACAATGGCTTGAGCTTTAAGAGCAAATTGAGTGGGGTTAACGATAGCCTGATTAGAAATCGAGCCACTACGAATCGCTGTTTCTAGCTTTTCTAAGGTTTGATTATATTGCTGGGTTAGAGCCGTCCGCTGTTGCAATAGCTGTCCTAGCTGAGTGCAACGAGTTTGCTGGCATTGATCAAGCTGTTTTCCAAATGCAATCAAGCTACCGTACTTTTTGAGAATGTCTTCCTCGGTAGGAGTCATCGTCAAACTAACTGGCTGTGCACTGACTTCGGTGTCGTCAGTGTACTCGCGTAACTCTTGTCCTTTGAGGAGTTCTAACACCTGCTGTGCTTCTGGGATGCGCCGTTGCAGTAGCAGCAAATTGGTTAAAGAGCGATAAATATCAGCGGTTCGCAATCCATTAATATTTTGAACCGCTTGGGGAAACGATTCTTGCAACCAAACAGGTAAGCCAGGAATCACTCTCCGGGATTGTTCTTCATTTTTATTAATTGCCTGTTTGTAATAAGTAATTGCAGAAGCTAGTAAGTTCGCATTCTGATAGACGCGAGCTAGCCCAGCTTTAGCCGTATAACTATCACTGAGTGAGATGGCTTCTTGATAAGAGGCGATCGCGTTTTGTTGGTCTCCTGAATCCTTATAGATTCCACCGAGAATTTCCAGGATAAATGCTTCTAGTTCGCTGTTATTTTGTTGTTTGGCAATAGTCCGACTTTGATTAATTAACTCAATGGCTTTTTGGGAGTCGTTTGTGTCGTTGTAATTTAAGCTCAAAACGATGAGACCTAATGCCTCGATCAACGGGCTTTTTGCTTCTCTGGCAATGGCTAATCCTTGTTCTGCAAGCTTGAAGGTTTGTTGAGATTTTCCTTGCCCATAATAAGCAAGACCTTGCATGACTAAGGCAGCACCTTCTACCTCGCGCTGTTGCGGTTTTTCTAAGTAAGTTCTACTTTGTTGGCTAGATTCAATAACTGCCTCGTATTCTCCGTCCTCAAGGTGAAGACTAGCTAGAGTCAGCAGCGAAGATGCCGCTGCGCTGGGAATATTATTTTTCTTAGCTACTTCCAAACCTTGTCGAGCATAAACAAGAGCGTTGCGATGGTTGTTAAGCGAATTGTAAACACTAGCCAGAATTACTAGTGCCTTGGCTTCTGATTCAGAGTCTTTAGCTTTCCAAGCTGTAGTCAAGCCTGATAGTGCCGTATTAGTTGCTTTTTGATAGTCGCTCTTACTTGATGCAAGGGACTGGTACGCACTAGCTAAGGTCACGAACGCTGCTGCCTTGGCTTGATAATTTTTTAGTTCTTGTGCTAGCGCCAAGCTAGCTGTAGCTGACTCAATGGCTTGCTGATAATCTCCTAAGGAATTGTAAGCATCTCCCAAAGCCATCAGGAGGTTTAATTCTCCATTGCGGTCTCCAATTTTTCTTGCGTTTTCTAACATTTCTTGAGAAACTTCAACAGCTTGACTTGGAGCTTTTAAAGAGATGTAAACCTTTAGTAAATTTCGGAGAGTATTAATTTTCTCAGTACTGTTTCTAGCACTTTTACCAAAACGAGTATCTAAGTCTCTATAAATTTCTAAAGCTTGCTTAAGGGTATGAGCCGCTTCTGGTAATTGACCGCGATTGAATTGCTCAATACCCTGTTGAGACAGTTGCCCTGCCTCGGTTACTGAGTTTTGAATCTGTTGTGCTTGTGAATCTGATGGAATTGAGCTGAGGGTCGTTCCCATTAGGGGACGAGGAGAACTCACAGATAAAAGTAAACTAGCCACTACAAAGCTAAAAAACTTCAGGGATCGACGCATGGGAGAGTCCTCTGCAAGCAAAGAAGAAATATAACTTGCGTGAGTAGTATATCGGCTAGATAAAACTTATCCAAATCTACCGGGAGTAAGACTTATAAAGTTATACGGCGATACCTACTACAAGCAAGTATCGTACTAGTTTAGCTAGTAGTTAAGTTAGTCGCATTATCATTTCAGTGTATGAATATGGCTTGTACTCCAACTAAAAGATAAATTTAGTTGACTTGACTATTTAACTAGACTTGAAAATGAAGAGCATCCTGAGATAGCTGCAATACTTTGCCATCAGGCTTCTATATCTGCCATCTTTGTAAAAAGACCCTGCATTTTGTTAAAAGTATTTTGCTCATGGCTAGGTTGAAACGCTCATCACGATTGAAAATACTGGCGATCGCACTAGCGGTGGCTTTAATGCTTGGGCTTGCCGTCAATCTCCCAGCACGGGTGCAAGCCCAGTCGAAACCTGATTCGCTGACTAGTAAACTACCCGACCAATGGGAATTTAGCGCTCCCCGTGGTCCTGGAGACAAAATCCCTGCTAATCGTCAGGGCGCAGCAACGCGGGATAACAATAAGTGCATTCTAATGGATGACTTAGTCGCTTTGGTTCCATTTTACGTGGGAGCAACTACTGCTGAGTATCCGACTGTCTATTGGTATATGCCCGAAACATCGGCATCAGAAGTGAACTTTAAGCTAGAGGATGCAAACCTGCAAAAGGTCTACTCTACGAAATATCTCTTAGCGAAGTCTGCCAAAGGTATGGTGGCAAACACTCCCAGAATTATGAGCCTAAGTCTTCCTGCCTTTTCTAACCTCTCGCCTTTGAAAATCGGTCAGGAATATCAATGGACTTTGTGGTTGACGTGTGGTGATCCTGTAGATGCGTCAATATGGCCTTCTGTGGACGGCAAGATTAAGCGAGTGGCAGCCGATCCAGCCCTAGTAAGGCGCATCAGCCAAGCAACGCCTCAAGAGCGTGTGGCTCTGTATGCAGATGCTCGACTTTGGTACGAAACGCTATCCACTCTGATCGAGTTACAACGCGATCAGCCTAATAATAGGGAAGTGGTAGAGGCGCTAGAAAAACTTCTCGCCTCGGTGGAACTAAACAAAATTTCTTTCGCAAAAACCAGGTATCAGAACTAATTGATGGTAGGAGTAGGTAGCCCCTAGCTGAATTAAGACAGCGTTTTCAGTTGCCTAGACCACGAGGTAGGAGCACGATATATCGTGCCTCTACAAAAACTCTTAACTTATTAGCTACGAGGGCGAAGGCACGGGATCGGGAGAGGCAGAAGTCGTTCCTGTCTGCTGGGTAGTGACGACTGCCCACCGACTGGCGATCGGCATCCGCCAACCTGTACCAAAAGCGCGATCGGTAATCTTCAATCCTGGTGGGGCTTGTCGGCGCTTAAATTCTGCACTAGCTACTAGTCGCATGATTTTGTTAACGACTTCTGGATCGTGACCCGCTTCAATGATTTGAGCCAACCCTTGGTGTTCGTGAATCAGTCGATGC
>JALYGX010000105.1 GCA_030776905.1 Cyanobacteriota bacterium
CGTTGAAAGGGGTCGGTGCGATCGCTCTTGTAAATGGCTTCTATGTCCTTACAGAGACACAGAGGATTCCCACTACCTGGCAACCTTGGTTAGTGGCTTTAGCCGCCTTTGCTGCCGTACTAGGACATAGTAAATCAATCTGGCTCAACTTCACGGGTGGCAAATCTGTCGCCACCAGTTTGGGTATCTTACTGGCTATGTCTTTACCTGTAGGTTTAGGAACCTTAGGAGTGTTTGCGGTTGTTCTAGCCGTGTCGCGCATTGTCTCCTTAGGTTCTATTGCTGGTGCGATCGCCGTTTCTGTACTGATGATTTTCCTAGGGCAACCACTACCCTACCAGTTGTTCGCTGCTGTGGCTGGTTTGTATGTGATATTCCGTCACCGGAGCAACATCGAGCGTATTCTTGCTGGTACTGAGCCACGGATTGGGCAACCACTACCCCAAGCAGCTGAAAGTAATTAGAAGTCGGGTCATCCGGCTGAGGTGGTGACAACCCACTCGGAAACCAAAGCCGAGGTGAATTGAGGTGACTTGTGTTACCTGTTACCAAAAGAGTGGTCTTACCTTGTCAACCAGATTGCTTTAATGAAAATGCTACCTCAAATCTATCTAACCTGTTTTCAAGGTCAACTGAGTGCTGCGGAGCTTCTCACCCTATAAATCTTAGTTTTGCTATTACAAGCCCACAAGCAAGTTAGGCTTGAATAATTAGCAGCTCTGTTTACAGAACCCATTAAATTTGAAAGTCGTCGTCGCCGCTTACAAAGGTTCCTAATCCTACCTAAGTTAAGCCTTCCGCTATTATAGTTTTTTCTCCAACAAGTATATCTTGAGAAGCCGATGTAAGAAAGCTGAGCGATTAAGAGTTGTAATCGATAGAACTCAGTGGCGAAACGAAAATTTGTTTGTCGTCAGTGTAATTTGGGAAAAACGAGCCATACCAATTTACTGGCAGCTTTTATCTAAGAAAGAGAGTAGTGCTGGTTGGCGATCACTAACAAGTGTTGAGTCATTGCCCCGTTAGTTTTTGATCGCCAACCCGTGTTGAGTCATTGTCCTTGACCCTCAAGACAGTATCTACTTATTTATTAAGCGCATCTTTACAGAGGATGGGTATCAGACATTGCCAAAATTATTTTTGTCAATCGCTACCAATCAAATCTTTTGTTTTTATGAAAAGGTGTGCCACTAAAAGGTTGTACACCAGTCACAGGATAAGCATCGTCTGTGGGACCAAAAATCCTGACTACCGCTTCAGAAATATACTGGGTCATGCTTGCCAACAGTTTGTAAATACTCATAAAGCTGCTCTCCTAATAGGTTGAGTGATGAGCTTAAATTCAACATGAGTTGTATGTGAGCTGTACTTAAATTATGAGTAATCTCAGGCTATTTGAGTAACTTTGCAAGATTTGTTTGATTATGTTTGCAATACTTTTCCCAGATGAGAGTAAAAAGCAAACTTCTTCTTGCAAGTGATAAAGTTTCTTTTCATCGGCTCTATATTCCCCAACGCTAACCATAGCGGTTTTTACTTGCATCCACTATACCCCTTGGTAAGAACCAACGACCGTTCGCCCTTACGGAGGTATTGCATCCCATCGAAAATTGCTAAAGATGTAAGTACACCTAGTTAGTGTAGGCAGTCATCTTTTGTTGAGTGATTTTAAGTAAAAATACTATTAACAATAGTATCGAATCTCTGGAAACAAATATAAACTCTTAACAGATAAGTGGAACTCCTTGTTTCGGAAAAGACTGTAGCACGGCTGAATGGCTGATTTTTGGGACGCTTATGCTATGGGAATAGAACGTTCTACCTTTCAAGTGGACAAAGACTAAAAAATCTAAAGTTCCTGAATAGTAGTTAGGGAGTTCAGTTTTTGGTATATTTTACTATAATTAGACCAATAAGCCCTGCTCCTAAACTGAGCCATGAAAACTTTAACTGACAGGGATTGCCTTCATCGGAACAATCTTGCGGCGGCACGGCAACGGGAAGACCAGGAACTGACGCTTGAGGCTGAGGATTACAGCCTCTTGACCGACCTTTATCAGTTGACGATGGCAGCCTGCTATACAGGTGAAGGTTTGGCGGAACGACCAGCTTCATTTGAGTTATTTGTGCGGCAGTTACCTAAGGGCTATGGTTATCTGATTGCAATGGGGCTGGCACAAGCGGTGGACTACTTGGAAAAATTCCGCTTCACTTCCAGCCAGTTAGAAGCTTTACAAGAGACGGGGATTTTTGAAGATGCACCTGCACAATTTTGGTCGCTTCTGGCTGCGGGGCGCTTCAAGGGGGATGTTTGGGCAGTGCCAGAAGGAACTGCAGTTTTTGCGAATGAGCCATTTTTGCGGGTGGATGCACCCCTATGGCAGGCACAGATAGTAGAAACTTACCTGTTAAATACGATTAACTATCAGACGATGGTTGCCACGCGGGCAGCACGACTGAGAGATGTGGCAGGTTCCGAAGTGAAGTTGCTGGAGTTTGGGACGAGGCGGGCGTTTAGTCCCCAAGCCTCTATATGGGCGGCGCGGGCGGCAATGGCAGGAGGGTTGGATGCGACCTCGAATGTTTTGGCAGCACTGAAGCTAGGGCGCAAGCCGAGTGGTACGATGGCTCATGCTTTGGTAATGGCGATCGCGGCGATATCCGGAAGCGAACAAGATGCCTTTACTGCGTTTTATCGCTATTTTAGGGGTTCTCCCTTGTTGATCGATACTTACGATACTGTTGCTGCCGCCGAGGGTTTGGCACAACGGGTCAAAGCTGGGGAAATAGAAGTTACGGGCGTGCGTTTGGATTCTGGAAATTTAGTTGCCTTGTCTCAAAAAGTGCGATCGCTTCTGCCAGATGTCACTATTTTTGCCAGTGGCGATTTAGATGAGTATGAAATTGCGAGACTCAAAAGTGCTGGGGCTTGTATTGATAGCTACGGACTGGGAACGCGGCTAGTTACAGGAACGCCTGTTAATGGAGTTTACAAGCTTGTGGAAATTGATGGAATTGCCACCATGAAGCAGTCGAGTAATAAAGCAACTTACCCTGGACGCAAGCAAATCTATCGCAAATTTGCAGACGGAAAAGCTATCAAAGACCGACTGGCGTTAGCCTGCGATTCCCCTTTAGAAAACGAACAACCTCTACTACAACTAGTCATGAAACAAGGTCAAAAAGTGCGATCGCCAGAATTGTTAGCGGAGATTCAAAAGCGCACAGCGGCGACAGTTGCCAGTCTTCCTGCCTCAACACGCCAACTGAATGACCCGATGCCATTACCTGTGGAAATTTCTAATACCTTGCAGCAGCTAACCTTAGCGACGCAGCAACGACAAAAAGTTGAGGCTTCCTCAAGGAGTTGAACGCTAATTCTTGTTCAGCCTTATTCGTTCCTATCGGAAAAGTGATATGAGATTTGAAACCGCAGATGAACGCAGATATTCAACCTGTAGGGACGGGTTTCCCGATACCTCTTGTCGCCAACAAATAACGGAACTAAACCCACCCCCTCAGCCAGAGCAGGTTTATATCAATTGTTAGTAGGATGTGAAATTCTCTGGTTAAATCCCCCCTACAATAACCAACAACCAACAAGTAACAATCGATTGTTATGGTTAATATCGCCTTATTCGGTACAAGTGCAGATCCACCCACTTCTGGTCATCAAAGTATCCTCAACTGGTTATCTCATCACTATGACCATGTAGCGGTTTGGGCGTCGGATAATCCCTTTAAGTCCCACCAGACACCCCTAGAACATCGCTCAAAGATGCTGCGGTTACTGATTGAGGAGATTGCTCAACCGAATATTAGTTTATATCAAACCCTCAGCAGCTCCAGGACTCTGGAAACTGTTGAATGCGCAAGAGAACACTGGGGAACGCAAGTCGATTTAACGCTGGTAATTGGTGCTGACTTGGTAACCCAAATGCCGCGCTGGTATCAAATTGAGAAACTATTAAGCCAAGTGCAGTTGCTGGTAGTGCCACGTCCAGGTTATGAAATAAACGAGACGGGTATAGAAGAATTGAGGAAGTTAGGCACAAACGTTGCGATCGCTGATCTCGAAGCCCCAGCCGTTTCCTCTACAGCGTATCGTGAAAAGGGAGACACTGAAGTTTTGACGCCTCCTGTTGAGGACTATATTCATAAAGAGCATTTGTACGCATGCCAGGACGCGGCACCAAACAGGTAAACAAAAAAGCACTAGCCGACTTCAAAGTTGGGGTTGATAACGTTATTTTCTCTGTCGATACTCAGCAAAACCGTCTGCTGGTGCTGTTGGTGATGCGTCAGGATGAACCGTTTTCAGGTCAATGGAGTTTGCCAGGAACTTTGGTACGCCACGGTGAATCCTTAGAAAATGCCGCACATCGAATTTTGGCAGAGAAAATCCGGGTAAACAACTTGTACCTGGAGCAACTTTATACCTTCGGAGGGCCAGGTCGCGACCCACGGGAATCCCCAACAAGTTTTGGAGTCCGTTATCTATCCGTCAGTTACTTTGCGCTAGTGCGGTTTGAAGAAGCGGAATTAATTGCTGACGGCGTTAGCGGTATTGCTTGGTATCCCATCAAACAGTTGCCAGCCCTGGCTTTTGACCATAATGAAATCTTGGAATATGGTTATCGCCGTCTGCGTAATAAGTTGGAATACAGTCCTGTTGCCTTTGATGTATTGCCAGAACTCTTTACCCTCAGCGACCTCTATCAGTTGTACACTACCGTTTTAGGAGAAAATTTCTCAGATTATTCTAATTTCCGTACTCGTCTATTGAAACTGGGGTTCTTATCGGATACTGGTCTTAAAGTATCGCGGGGGGCAGGCCGTCCGGCAAGTCTGTACCACTTTGATGCTGAAGCGTTTGCACCATTAAAGGATAAACCGTTGGTATTTATTTAAAACCCACTTTCCGCACCTTAAACTGGTCTAAAGAACAGACAGATGAGTGCATATCAACTCACCTTCACTTTCCGGCTATTAGCGAAGCGATAGCGATATAAGGAGCGTTGGCTTTAATCTAGCACGGAGGCTCTCAACTACGGCTAGGTAGTTTAAACTTTGTCTGGCTGCTGAACGCCTACAAGCGGATACTGAAGATTTCACTACATCTGGCGTGATGAGTTAACGGCTTCCTCGTTAGCTTACTAGTTACACGGATTGTTATAGAATCTTAAACTGGGTAACATTAGCCGCTGGAATGGTCATCCTGTGGGAAAATAACGGGAACTTTCATATTTGAGTACCAATCTAGGAAAAAGCGGTTCTGGGGAGAGGGTTGTGACTGAAAAGTGTCAGGGGAACTCCATAGATGAATCTAGGGGTTTCGATGTGTGCTGATGTAATCTAGATGTTACAAAAACAGCAATGGTGTGATGAGTGAGATCGCTATTTCGCTAAACAATGTCTCGAAGTGCTACAAACGCTACAGTCATCCAGTGGATCGACTGAAGGAAATTTTGCTACCGAACAAGAGTCAAGCCGACAATTTTTGGGCATTGCAGGAGATCAACCTAAAGGTTGCTAAGGGAGAAACACTGGGAATTATTGGGCAAAATGGTTCCGGTAAGAGTACGCTATTGCAGATCATTGCCGGCACACTGACACCAACTACAGGTGAGGTAGGGGTAAATGGTCGAGTTTCAGCTCTGCTGGAGCTAGGCAGTGGATTTAACCCAGAGTTTACTGGGCGGCAGAATGTATTCTTTAATGGGCAAATTTTAGGGTTAAGCAGAGAAGAAGTAGAAGCTAAATTTGACGACATTGCTGCCTTTGCTGAGATTGGAGATTTTATCGACCGACCCGTTAAAACTTATTCCAGTGGAATGGCGGTGCGACTTGCATTTGCGGTTGTTGCCAACACAGAGCCTAAAATCCTAATTGTTGATGAAGCGCTGGCTGTTGGTGATGCAAAATTCCAAGCTCGCTGTATGAAGCGGATTCGTCTGCTCAAGGAACAAGGGGTGACAATCCTGTTTGTTTCCCACGACAGCTCAACCATTAAGATGCTGTGTCAACGTGCTGTTCTATTGAATCACGGCAAGGTACTAGAAGTAGGTAATCCTAAAGATGTAGTCAATCGGTATATTGCTCTACTAAGCTCAGACACGACTTCAGTTGATGTTGGGGTTGAGGAAGTAACTAATGCCGATAGGGATGAGTTTATTAGCCCAGAGCAAGAAAGCTTCATGCATAGGCATGGAAATAAGCTAGCGATTCTTAATGATGTTAAAATCACATCCGATGATGGGAGCCAGGTTAAAACAAAACTAGAAACCGGAAGTGTTTTCAATATCGTAGTTTCTATAGAGGTCAAAGGAGAATTATCGGATTTAGTAATAGGCATATCTATTAGAAACTTAATGGGCGTAGTGATCTATGGAACTAATACCCAGTTGATGAATGTCAGATTACCTCAACTCAATAAAGACCAACAAGTTACTGCTACCTTCCGAATACCTTGTTGTTTGAATAAGGGGACATATACAGTAACAGTTGGTATACATTCTGAGGAAGGATTAAGTTACGACTGGATTGATGAATTAGTAGTATTTGAAGTAAATAACAGTAATGTTCGCGATGGTCTTATTGATATGAATTCAAGTGTTGAAATTAATATAAACAATAAATTAATTTACAAGTAAAAATATATTTAAGGTTGAAGTATTTTTTTGCAAGACATATGATAGAAGCTAACAATCCTGAAATTGATGTAGACGAATTGATGCAAAAAATTCAGGAGGAAGTTGCTAGGCGTGAGAGCTTTCCCAGCGTAGAAAGTAGCGAAATCCTTGTGGAACAACAGAGAACGGCAGTGAATGCTAGCTACATACAAGCTTTACTGAATAACGCCGAATTCAAGTCCCAAATTCGTACCCATTGGCCGGAAAAATTTAATCGATTTCCGTTTAATTTAAGTGGATGGGTTCAGAGAG
>JALYGX010000106.1 GCA_030776905.1 Cyanobacteriota bacterium
ACGAATTCAGAATGAGTTGATTCGCCTCCAAAAATAAAGTGCGGCTTTAATTTCCTGCTAATGCTGACGTTTACGCAATGCCTGAGTAGGTCTGTGGATGCCACTGTCAGCTTTACCCTATCGCTCACAGCCCAAGAACGCACCCGGACACGCCATCGTTTTGAAACGCCTGATGGTCAAGTTTTGTACCTGCGCTTACCTAGAGGTAGGGTCTTACAGGATGGAGATTTATTGCAATCTGAAGGTGGCGACGTTGTGATGCGGATTGCTGCTAAACCGGAACCTGTGCTGACTGTAACCTCCCAAAAACCTGTTGATTTGTTGCGGGCATCCTATCATTTGGGTAATCGCCACGTCCCTTTAGAAGTTAGTCCTAACTATTTACGGTTGTCTCCCGATCCCGTATTGCAGGCAATGCTAGAACAGATGGGAGTGCAGGTACAAGAGGAAGTTGTACCTTTTCAACCAGAAACCGGGGCTTATAGTCATAGTCACTCCTAACCAATGCTTTGACCAAAGAAGGCGCGGGGATTGGGGCACCCAGACAAAGTCATCGGCAGTAATGGATAGTAGTTTTTTCAGGAAGTTCAAGCTGTCGCTCAGGGTAGCTCTAGCGGTGAGATTTTGTCTATCATGCTTTCGCCAGTGCTTTGGGGAACAGTTGGTTTAGCAATTAAAGAGGTATGGGCGGTTCATCGGGGCTTGAAAACACTGCTTAGCCCCTCAGGAGGGGAAAGAGCCACTGGAGAAGAATGCCAGTGATCAATAAACAGATGATTCCGGCGATACCAGCTAAGGGTTTTTTCCCCAAACCAGTCATCCAGACCGAACCTTTACCCGTATAGGAAATCAGTTCAGCAGAGTCTAGACAGGTCAAGCCCCAAATCCAGCCAGCGTGGAGTCCCCACGCCAAACCCAAACTTCCGCCGTCTGCCCAACGCGCTAGTACTAATACCATCCCCATTAGCCACAATCCCGGTAACTGGGGTAGCGTATTTTGTTGTTCCCAAATTAGGTGTAATAGGGCAAAAATGACACTAGAAATTCCTGCCGCTACCCAGACGGAGTAATCCTGCCTAAGTGTATTGAGTAAGAAGCCACGAAAGATTAACTCTTCCGTGACACCAATCCACAACCCTAAAAACAGTATTGGTAATAATAGCTGCCCTAGGCGCTGTAAATTTTCCAAACGCCACTCGACCCAGCCTAGTAGCCATTGTCCGCTAAACACGATTATTAAGCTTAGAATGCCTAAGCCTAATCCCAGTCCTAGTGACACTAAAACTTCTAATTTCCAGTCCAAGCCGTAATCTGAAAAAGATGCCCCCTCTACCCAAGAAGCCCCCCACAAGATCGGGGGGGCAATTAGGTAAAGTGCTGCTAATAACGGCAACTTTTGCTCGGCTGCCAAGGGTTTAGGAGGACGCCATTTTAGCAGTGTAGCGATAGGAATTGCCAGCGGCAGCCACAACACAGCCCAACTGATGAAAAAAGTTGCTACTTTCACAAGAGCAGTTGATGCTACTGATGACATCAACCCCTGATTAACTGCCTGATCGAAGATAGCCATTGGCGAGATCGGCAAAGTTTGAGGAGCTACAGATCTTTATCATGCGGTGCTAAGGATGGATAAATACCATAGCCCATCCTTCAAGGGAAGCAATTAGTCTTCTTCGGTTTCCGAATCCTGATCGTCTGCCACCTTGGTTGGGTCACTATCCACCTGTTTTAGGTGAATATGCTTGTAGCCCAGTTTAATTTCAAACTCATCACCCGACTTTAATCCCATCGCTTGAGTGTAGGTTGCACCAATAACAATTTGCCCATTTTTATGGACGCTGACGCGATAGGTCGGCTCCCGACCACGACCATCTTTTGTTCCCTCTGGATCGAGAGGAACACCTTTGGCTGCAAGCACCGCGTCGTAAAAATCTGTTAAATTGACGCGAGTCTGCTCGTTTTTAGTTACGGTGTAATAGCCGCAGCGTTTTGCTGTTTCTCGCCGGGGTAAGTGCGACAGCTCTTTTACTTTTTGAAGCAATGCTTTACCCGTTAATGGAGCGGTGGCGGTCTCTGTCATAATCTTGCAAGATATCCTTCAACTTTCAGGATGGTATTGGTCATTTACTGCCAAGCTATAAAAGCTCTATAAAAAATATATCGTTAAATCTCTCTACCTTGACAAGCATTTTTTGATTATTTGTTAGAATCTTCACGGACTTTAGCAAAGGCAGATTTTTTACTCCCTGTATTTAGCTTCTATCAGTAAAATTCTATCTAAGGTAATACTTTAGGTTTAAGATCAAAATAGAAGCATTTTAGTATAAGAGGTTAGCATTTGTGTCTTAGACTGTAAGCAGTGATGGAAAATCATCGCACTTATTATAAGGAATAATCTCTCTTTGTGAGAACGAGTCGTATTTATCGCCGCTCGTCAGGTGGTGATATTTCATGTAAGTAGTTGGATAATCTGAGAGCTTGTCACTATGCAAGTTTGTTTTAAAATCATTCGACAGAGTCAAAATACCTCCCCTGTGCTCCAGAGTTATACCCTGGATGTGGAGGCAGGAAAGACAATTCTGGATTGTCTCAATCGTATTAAGTGGGAGCAAGATGGGAGCCTTGCTTTTCGCAAGAATTGTCGCAATACAATTTGCGGAAGCTGTGGAATGCGAATTAATGGTCGCTCGGCTTTGGCGTGTAAGGAAAATGTTGGTAATGAATTGGCAAAACTGCCTTCGCCAACAAATTCGGGAATTCCAGAAATTACCATTGCACCAATGGGTAATATGCCGGTAATTAAGGATTTAGTCGTGGATATGGGTAGCTTCTGGGATAACTTAGAAGCAGTCGATCCTTATGTCAGCACGGGTGCGAGGGCGATTCCCGAACGAGAGTTTTTGCAAACCCCTGAGGAGCGATCGCGTTTAGATCAAATGGGCAACTGTATTTTATGCGGTGCTTGTTACTCAGAGTGCAATGCTCGTGAAGTCAATTCGGATTTTGTCGGTCCTCATGCCCTGGCTAAGGCA
>JALYGX010000107.1 GCA_030776905.1 Cyanobacteriota bacterium
GTCTACACCCAACGCTACGCATAAATCTTGGAAGAAGGATTGATAATTTGCTCTTTCATTACCATGAGAGCCTTTCCATGTCTTTAGAAAGCTCTGAACTCGCTCTTGATCGGACGGACGCATCTCATACTTAAAGGGATACGTTCCATCGTTCAGAACTTGAATGCGGCAGCCAGGATATTCGTTTGCTGGATGTAATTACCAGAGTGCCAGCGCAATAGTGCGATCAGCACCTCCATTCCCAAGGGAAACTATAGCAAAGCTGTAACGAAGAAGAAGTGTCGTCTTTCTGCTTTTTCACCAAATCAGTTAAGCCAATACTGTAGCGATCGAGCCTAGATTTTTCTTCAGGGACATCTTTCAACCGTCCCAATTCTAGGCAAAGATAGCCTTACCTAGCTGTCGGTTGCCAAACGAGAACCCGCGCTGTGTACTCTGGCAGATTGATCGCTATCTGATTCTCCCCAGCTTCCACTTCGCCGTCGTTCATCCACTCGTGCCAGATACCAGTAGCGGGAAAGTTGGGCACTTTGTATTTACTCAAGAAACTATCAGAGAAATTAGCTACCACAACAACACGCGAACCTTTCTCATTCCAGCGACTGTAGGCTAGCACTTTCGCCTCTGGATTTTCATGGAAAAACTTAATATTATCGCTTTGAAGAGCTGGATTTTTTTTCCGTAGGGCGATTAACTTTTTATAATACTCAAATAAATCTCGATTCAAGTCTTTTTCTAACAACGACCAAGCAATTTTTTGGGGCTGAGTTACGGATTCACTTTTGCGCTTAGATTCGCCAAACTCTTCTCCCATCCAGAGCATTGGCACACCCATTGCTGTCATTAACAGAACCGCGCCTAACTTAGCGCGTCCAAATGCGGCTTCGCCAAAAATACTGCGTGAAGCGGAGCTATCCCGAAGGGAATCGGCTAATTCTCTCATTACGTGTTCGCGATCGTGAGTTGCCAAATAATTTATTACATTCGTAGCCGCCTCATAACCTTGCCGTCTGGGGTCTAAAACCTCTTTAAGCTTTTCTAATTCAAAGGTTTCGCCGCAAATATGGGGAATGATAAAGTAATGAAAACTTTCATGCCAGCAGGTATCTAGCGGGCCTTCTGGACTAACGACCTTACTGGTATCGGGAATGTGTTCAGCAATATTGTAAAACGGCTTAGGTGCAGCATTTTTCTTAGCTTGTTTAGCTAGCCAGTCCAGAAATTCAAAGTTAGCTAATTGGCGCACAGCATCAAAGCGAATACCATCAATGTGATACTCCTGAACCCAATACCGCACCACATCCCCCACATATTTCCAGGCAGGCTTAACATCTAAGGTTTCGTCGTAGTTGTCGTAGTTAAACTCTGGTCCCCAGTAATTCGATGGGTCTTCCGGATAGTGCCTATACTCGTAGTACCAGTAATTTCGGTCAATTAGCATCAACGGGCATTCTTCATCGGTGTGGTTATAAATTCCATCAATAAAAACGCGGATGCCTCTAGCATGACACTCGTCAATAAACCGCTTTAAATCTTCTGTTGAGCCATAGCTGGATTCTGTAGCGAAGAAATGGCGCACTTTATAGCCCCAGTTGTAATCCCCAGGATACTCATTGACTGGCATCAACTCGATCGCATTAATTCCAAGTTTGCTCAAGTAATCTAATTTTGCGATCGCGTCTTGGTATTTTCCCCGCTTGTATTGGTCATCCTCTCCGCCCGAAAAATCCGCAACGTGCATTTCATAGATGACTGTTTCGTGATTATTCGGTAACGGAGTATCGTCATGCTGCCAGACGTAAGTGTCAACAATTCGTTTACCCTCTTTCACCCGCACTATCCCGCAGCTTTTTTCCTCATCAACATCAGTTGCATAGGGGTCGATTACATCGATCCATTGGTCAGGTTCAAAATTCGGGCTTTTGGTTTGAACGCGAAATTTATATTGATAAACTCCATCCTCTATCTCTACCTGAGTACGGAAATAACCATCTTCTCCTTTTTCCATTGCTATTTCTTTCCACTCAGAAAAAGAGCCGATTAAAGCAGCTCCTTTGTTGTTAGGAGCAAATAATGTAAATTCAATTTTACAGGTCATATCTAACTTTTTCGTACCACCTCAGGTATGTCTATATTATTAACTTTTACTGTTAAATTTGTTACCGCCTCCATCCCTAGAAATATACAAAACATCTTATTAGGGTAGTTTTGGTTACATTTTGCAAAGTTTTAAGCCCAAAGAAAGATAGGCAAAAACTGAATTTAGAACTTTAGAAATAGTTTTTTAGTAAGAATAAATGAGGCTCAAGACAGATGTCGCTAAAGGTGTCTATAGAGAGGATGATGTTATAGTTATCAGCTTACAGAAACAAAAAAATGCTTGCTATACAATGGATTCCTCTCTTTTCTACTCTTAGCCTAGGCGTTGGGTTTATCTTCGTTGCTTATTATTTTGCAGCACTTTTTGTTTAGTTAACCAATCAGCAATAATTCTGATTCATCAATTTTTACTAAGTTACATTAAGGATTCTCATAATGATTAAACAAATGTGTTGGTTGCCCATGATGGGAATTAGTGGAGACAAGGTATTGCACTTACGAACTGCCCCTAATCAACCGTGGCGACCTTATACAGCTTTTCCAGAGTATGCTGTCTCAGACTATCGGATTCCTGGAGGTTCTAAGGGCTGGGCAACCTACCAAAAACTAAGGTCAGAAGGATGGAATTTAGCACTAAGTACGCAATTACAGCCGTCCGCTTTAGAACCGCAGCTAAAAAGTGCTTAAAATTATTAACTGATTTGGAAGCTAATTTGGAGGGAATGAACAAAATTATTTTATTGCTATACAGGTGTGGGAAATTGTGAGGATATTGAACTCCTACAATTTCCTACCTTATATTTTGGGTTAGAGTTACTGCCAGACTAACACTTTCGCTTCGTATCCTCCCAGGTCAATCATGATGCCATCTTCCCCAGCTTCTACGTCGTAGTCGGCTGTCCACTCGTGCCATGTACCCGCTTCTGGGAAATTAGGAATGTGATACCCGCCCAGGAAGTTATCCGAGAAATTCGCCACGACAACGACACGAGAACCTTCATCATTCCAACGGCTGTAGGCTAATACCTTGGCTTCTGGATTTTCATGGATGAAGTCAATATTCTCAGTGTAAAGGGCATGATTATTTTTACGAAGATGAATCAAGCCTTTGAGAAACTCAAATAAACCGCGATTCTCGTCATGTCCTAGTAGTGTCCAGTCAATTTTGGCTTGCTCTTGAGTTTTGTACTTATACTCACCAAACTCTTCACCCATCCAGAGGAGAGGTACTCCCACGGCTGTCATATTGATGACAGCGCCTAGCTTTCTCCGCTTAAAGGCTTCCTCACCCAAGATGCCGCGTTCGCCTAACTCTGCTAAAACATGATTATGGTCGTGATTGGTTAGGTAATTCACGACATTGGTTGCCCCCATGAAGCCTTGCCGCTTGCAATCAATTACATCCTTGAGGCGTTCTAAATCGAAGGTGTCGCCACAGATATGTTCCAGAACGCAGTGATAGAAACTGTCGTGCCAGCAAGCATCCATTGGTCCATCTGCATTCGTGATGCTAGGAGCTTCGGGAATATGTTCGGCAACGCAGTAAAAAGGCTTCATGCTAGCCGTTTTTTTGGCTTCCTGAACAATCCAGTGCATGAAATCGTAGTTAGCAATTTGTCGTGCGGCGTCGAAGCGAATGCCGTCAATATGATACTGTTCAATCCAGAAGCGTATTTGGTCGCCCATAAACCTACGCGCTGGGTAAGTATCCAGGTTTTCGTCGTAGAATTCGTAGTTAAACTCTGGCCCCCAGTTATTCTCAGGGTCACGCGGAGAGTGATGATACCAGTAATCGTGGTCAATCTGGGTTAGAGGGCTTTCTGCTTCTGAATGGTTATAAATCCCGTCCATGATCACGCGAATTCCACGGGCATGACATTCATCAATTAGGTGCTTCAACTCCTCTGTTGTGCCATAGCTGGATTCTGTAGCAAAGAAGTAGCGCGGGTTGTAGCCCCAACTGTGGTCTCCTGGATACTCCTTGACTGGCATCAACTCGATCGCATTCACCCCTAAGTCGGCTAGGTAATCTAATTTTTCAACAACGTGCTTGTATTGGCCTCTAGCGTCTGGGTCAGCCTCACCACCCGAAAAGTCGCCAACGTGCAATTCGTAGATGACTAACTCATGATCCGCAGGTAACGGCTTATCATCGTGCTGCCACACGTAGGTATCAATAATCTGTTGACCATCTTTGATACGCACGTTGCCATTTTGGGTGGGATTATCAATATCTGTGGCGTAGGGGTCAACGAGATCTACCCATTGATCGGGTTCAAAGAACCAAGATTTGGATTGAACGCGGAATTTATACTGATAAACTCCATCCTCAAGTTCAACCTGAGTCCGGAAATAACCATCCTCACCTTTCTCCATCGGGATGTCTTTCCAGTCTGAGAAAGACCCGATTAATGCAGCTCCTTTGTTATAAGGAGCAAATAACTTAAATTCGATTGGACTTGCCATAAGACCCCAGGTTTACAAGAGGTTAAAGAAGTAGAAGTGGATAGGGTTATTTTCTAGTCTTCAACTCCTATAGGAGATCGTTCGGAAGAGATAAAGTTGCTTATGGGCAGATTCTGGTTGATGGATAGCAGCTATCCAGTATTTAATTTGCCTAGATTGAAAATAAGCGGTTTTGCTGCCTCTAGCGCCGTTATGCTGCCAAATCTGCTGTTTTAGGCTTAGGCGATCGCCCTCGCATCAGAGGGCTAGATGCGATCGTTTGTTGAAAGTTCGTGCATAAGTAACTTTCCTTGAGATATATGCTTGAATTGCCAAAGCTCAGTCAACGCTCAATGCTATGAAGCTGAAAATTCTTGCGACTGTCTTACTTTTGACTCCACTTTTTTTGGCGGTTCCCACTAGAGCGGAAAACGCCGAACACGTTAAGCGACTATTAACAACTAAGGAATGTCAGGACTGTGACTTACGTGGAGCTAACCTCAGTGGAGCGGATTTAAGTTTTGCCGTTCTGGTCGGAGCTAACCTCAGTGGAGCTAACCTCACAAGAGCTAATTTGAGGCAAGCTGACCTGACCCGTGCAAATCTCAGTCAAACTAATTTAAACCAGGCAAATCTTAATGCCGCTTACTTGAATAATGCCAACCTTGAGCGTACTAGCTTAGTTGGAGCTTCACTCACTGGTACAAGGGGATTACCGATAATGAACCCGCCTATAGCGCGGCTCTCATTAAGAACACTCCCACCACTCCCACGACCCCAAGCCTATCCTGTAATACAACTACCACGGCGACCATCAAATGTATTTACCATACCACCAGCACCACAAGGAGTCACATCACTAGCAGCACCACCACAACGACTCATACCAGTAGCAGCAACAGCGCCAACATCAGCAGTTCCAATACCGCCAAGTACGGCGCAAGCACCACGACCCATTCCGCCAACGTCAGAAAATTCTACCACCTCACCGCCACCTACCAATATCTATCCTCCCAGGCTGATACAGGGTTTTATGGAGGGCTGTACAAAAGGGCGTAATGCTGAAGGAGTAAATATGCAATCGGTTTGTAGTTGCTCAATTAACAAGATTCAGAACGAGTACCCTCTTGACGAATTTATGACAATTGTGTTTGACATGGCAGATAAGAAACAACCACCAGAGCGAATAGTGCAAATTGCAACTGAGTGTGCGCTTAGCAATCTATCGGGTCGATAGTCTATTTTTTCTGGCATTGGCAGGCTCTCTAAACATTGACCATACGAAAAGCCGTGGAACCTGATTAAATCCCACGGCTTTTAATATGGTGTGAGGAGTTTTAACTTAATCCGATTGTAAAACCAGATGACCATCACAAAGGCGCTATATCAAGGTTTTGTAAGCAAATTACCCGGAAGGCGATCGCTTTCCTTAACAAAACGACTAAGCACCGAGAAGCATGGTATGGTAAGCGCTGCTACAAAATCGCATCTATATTTACTAGCAACGAAAAGCCATGACTTATCATCAGGAGCGTCTCACAGCCTACAATAACCAGCTACATCCGTGGAGCATCATCCGTCTCCTCCCCGATATGCAATCGCGGGTTATCATCCGCTTTCGCCGCCGCAATGACGCTGAAGCCCATCTACAAATCCTGCGAGCAAATAATCCAGCGGCTTCCTACGAACTGATTTTTGACATAACGCCAAAACACTCAGACTCGATAGCCAAGCCGCAACTGTCTCAATATCACCAGGCTAGGGACTAATAAGCTGCTAAGAACATTTAAGTGTGATTTCTTGTGGGATGGGCATCTTGCCCGTCCCAATACTTGCTGCTTCGGATGCACGGGATAAGTTTGGGACTGGGAATTGACATCCTCACCGCCGTGGAACGACGGTGATTCCTAAACCTTACGATTTAGGTTTCTGCTTCTTTCCCTGCGGGTGCGCTTCCTTTCTCGGAGGAGACCTCCGAGAACCAGCGTCACCATTACTGGTTTTGCGCAACTGCCCAATAGACTCATGTCCATCAGGTCTTACGTTCGCTCCACAGACACTAACCGCAAGCCCTGCGGCGAGAATATTATGTGCGGCGTTGATGTCTCGGTCGTGGCGAGTTCCACACTTCTTGCAATCCCACTCTCGACTCGTCAGCGGCAACTTATCGACAACATAACCGCAGTGTCCACAGCGTTTAGAACTGGGGAACCATCGGTCAATCTTCACGACTTGCCGACCGTACCACTGGCACTTATAGTCCAACTGACGAACCAACTCAGCCCAAGCTGCATCAGCAATCGCTTGAGCCAGTTTGTGGTTTTTCATCATGTTCTTCACCGCCAAATCCTCGACCACAATCGTTTGGTTTTCGCGTACCAGTCGAGTCGTCAGCTTGTGAAGAAAGTCTGTTCGAGCATCGGCAATCTTGGCATGAATCCGAGCAACTTCACACCTCGCCTTCTCTCGGTTATTAGAACCTTTAACTTTCCGAGACAAGGCTTTTTGCGCTTGCCTCAACTTGTATCTCAGGCGCTTGAAATGTTTCGGGTTAGCTATCTTTTCTCCATCGCTGGTAACAATCAAGGAGGTGATTCCGGCATCAATCCCGACAGCTTTATCAACTTGTGGCAAAGGTTTAACCGTATGGTCATCAACCAACAGCGAGACAAACCATCGTCCTACGGCATCCAGTCTCACCGTAACCGTGGAGGGTTCACAGCCTTTGGGAAGAGTTCGACTCCACCGGATAGGCAAGGGTTCGGAACACTTCGCCAACCACAACTGCTCGTCTTTCCATCGGAAAGCCGCACGGGTAAATTCAGCACTACCGCCACTTCGCTTCTTCTTGAAGTTGGGATACCTGGCGCGACCTGCCCAGAAGTTGGTAAAGGCTTTTTGCAGATTCCTCAAGCCTTGTTGCAAAGGAACGCTGCTTACCTCGTTGAGAAACTGCAAGTCTTCTTGCTTTTTCCAGCTCGTCAGCATCCCCGATGTCTGCTTGTAGTCAATCCGTTCCGTATGAGCGTACCAGGCTTCTGTGCGAGTATACAAGGCTTTGTTGTAGACCAACCGAACACAGCCCAACGTGCGGCGCAAGAGTTGTTCTTGTTCCTGGGTTGGGTAAAAGCGATATCGGAAGGCTCTTTCGGTCATGTCTTACATTTTACCATGCCCCGTGTAAAGCCGTGCTGGAAGCACGGGGTTTTAAACCCAATTTTTCGATAAAAGAATTTAAAATCTAGAATCTAGAATTAAAAGTTTCCAGGTCACATTCCCCTATGCGAACCCTTGCTGAAATCAACGACAAAATTCGTCGCCAGCGTGCAGTGGTGTGGACTGTAGAAGAACTGAAAGCACGGGTAGCAGAAGCTGGTGTCACTCAGACGGCGAAGGAAGTTGACGTGATTACCACTGGCACCTTTGAGCCGATGGAGTCTTCGGGTGCAATTATCAATTTAGGACACACAGACCCACCGATAAAGATTCGCAAATGCTGGTTAGATGGGGTTCCAGCCTATGCAGGCTTTGGGGCAGTGGATTTGTATCTAGGGGCAACTCAGCAAGTCGATTATACAGGTATCGGTGATATCCCGGATGGGGAAGAGTCTAGAGAGCGTGGTGGCAGTCATGTGATTGAAGACTTGATTGCTGGTAAGTCAGTACAGCTACGAGCGATCGGGCAGGTGACAGACTGCTATCCCAGAGGGTCTTTTGACACAACGATCACTCGCGAAACCATTAACCAATTTTATTTATTTAACCCTCGCAATCTCTATCAAAATTTTATTGTCGGTGTCAATGGAGGCGATCGCCCCCTGTTCACTTACCTCGGTCCCCTGCAACCCCGACTTTCCAATGCTGTCTACTCCAATCCTGGAGCCATTTCTCCCCTACTTAATGACCCAGACCTCAAATTAATTGGTATCGGTACTCAAATCTTTCTGGGTGGAGGAATCGGCTACCTGGCTTGGGAAGGCACTCAACACTTTCCCTTACAAAAACGCCTTCCCAATCGCACACCAGTAGGTCCCGCTGCCACCCTTGCCTTAATTGGGGATGCCAAGCAGATGAACCCAAAGTGGGTAAGAGGTTGTTACTTCAAAAATTACGGTCCTTCTCTGATGCTAGGCGTCGGAGTGCCTCTACCCGTCTTGAGTGAAGAGGTGGTCAATAGCTGTGCTGTCCAAGATCTGGATATTGTCGCCCCCATTGTGGACTTTTCTATTCCTCGGCGGGTTCGTCCTACCTTCGGTTTAGTCAGCTATGCCCAACTCAAGACAGGCCGGATCACGATTGAAGGCAAATCAGTACGAGTTGCCCCTCTCGCCAGTGTCTTCCTCTCGCGGCAAGTCGCTGTGGAATTGAAACAATGGATTGAGAGGGGCGAATTTACCCTTACAGAACCTGTGGCATCAATCCCTATGAATCGCTCCTTTTTGCCTCAAGATTGGCGCACTTTTCCTTAGAGAACCCTTTCTTGTCTCATCTGCGGTGCCACCTGTTAAGTGTTCGTAGTTGATGGCAAACAATCAATTACGAACACTTAACTACGAACACTCCTTTTAAGAAGGATTCCCCGACGTGCCGCCGCTACCCCCTGGTTCTCCCCGCTTAACGGGTTTAGGTAGCGGGTCTTTGCGTTTAGGTGGTGTTGGTGCGGCTGCTCGCTCTCCTTTGCGAACCGGACGTTGGTTCGAGGCGTTCTTTTTGAAGTCCGGACGCCTTCCTTTGTTGAAGGGCCTCTTTCCTCCTGGTCGCTTCTTCACAGGCATCAGACCGATGTCGTTTGCCTCCTGAATCGCTAGGGTACTACCCTGTAGCTGTATGTGCAAATCCCAGAAGTGACCAACGACTCGTTCTCCAAGAAAACCATTAAGCTTTAACTTAAAAAATTTGGTCTTCTCCGTCTCTTTACGAGGAGACTGCTTAATTTTGATGATTACTTGTTCCTCATCCCGCGACTGGTAAATCACCTCACCACGAATGGAAAAATAGCCATCTTTGAGCACTGGTGAGACCTCAGGTTCAGATACTTCTGGGGAGGTCTCTCCTGGTGATTTCTCCGATGCTTCCTCAGAGTCAGGTACTTCGCTTGATGTTGTTTGATTGAGTTTTTCCGGTTCCCAGACGCCGACAATTTGGACGTGCAAGTTACCGTCTTCTTGCCTTGACCGGGGATAAACAACCCAGAGGTGGGCTTGGTCTAAGTTCAAGTGATTTTTTACCAAGCTCATCACCCGACCGAGCAACACTGCATCAATCAATGTTCCATCCGCCGCCAGTAGTGTGCCCCGCGTCAATTGTTCTGCGGAAGGCATATATTGTCCCTTTATCAGTCCGATCGCTCGAAACTGCATGGGTTCACTGGGCGGGGGAATCGGTTGCTGTCGCTGGATCTCTAGTGGTATCGTCTCAGTCGAGTCAGCTGTAGTAGCTGAGTTGGTAGCATTTGGAGAATCGCCCGTTGGCGTTGCTGGCGGGTGTGGCGCGTGCACACTGGAAACTTCTGGCGGCTGGGCACCAGAAGACTGGGGTGAGTCGGATGACCGATTCACGAGATGACTCATATAACCTCTAACCTCCTAGCGGCGGAGACACATTCCCTCATGGGAGTTGGGCTGACCTCAGAAGCCTCGTTTCTTCAACACTAACCTGCTATTTGATACAAAGCCAAGGAACAGTGCCCTTAGGCTTGGCGCTCAAAAAGCAGGAAGGTGAGAAAGCTTGATATCAGTCTGCCCATTGTACAGAATGCAGTGAGATGACTGGTATATCCGCAAAGTTTATGGAATCTTTAATCAGAAAAGCCTGCACCCGATTAAATCCAGGCTCAGTGCTGCCAATATTCTGGCATGGTTCCTGTTTTAAGAACGGGAAAAGCTCGAACTCGGTTCATAATGTCATATAGAGTTCAAGAATATTTCGTGTCTCAAAAGCGTAGTCCCTGGATAAGTATAGTGTTGGTGCTGGCAGTACTTGCCTTTGTAGGTGTTTCGATGCTTCCCTTGTTAGAAAGCGTCTTTCAGGAAAATCAACCGTCTAAAGGAGTAACATCGGCAGCAACACAGCCCACCGACTTAGAAGCTCAAGCCAAGAGTTGGGAACTGGTTTTGCAGAAAGAACCGCAAAATCCAACAGCGTTACGGGGGCTACTGGAGGTACGGCTGAAGCAGAGGGACATTAAAGGCGCGATCGCTCCTTTAGACCAGCTAGTTAAGCTGAATCCCGACCAAACCGATTATGCGGTCTTACTGGCTCAGGCAAAACAGCAAACAGGCGATCGCGAAGGAGCCGCTCAAACATATCGCACGATATTGACCTCAAAGCCTGGAAACTTGAATGCTCTACAGGGGCTTGTGAGTCTGCTCATCCAGCAAAACCGCCCAGAGGCGGCAATTGGTCTGTTGCAGGATACGTTAAAAACCGCAACGCCGATTAATGATATGAAGCCAGGAACTGTAGATATCATCTCGGTACAGCTATTGTTAGGTCAGGTTTACGCCAACCAGAAGCGCTATGCTGAATCGCTAACGATTTACGAGGAGGCGATTAAAGCCAACAAACAAGATTTTCGACCCGTTTTGGCTAAGGCATTGATTCTGAAAGAACAGGGTAAACTTTCTGATGCGAAACCTTTCTTCACAACTGCTGTTTCTCTAGCACCTGCTCAGTACAAAGACCAAGTCAAACAGCTAGCGGCTGACCCCCCAGCACCTACGAGTTCTCCTTCTCCTTCTCCTAGCACTACCCCGACTGAGACTCCATCACCTACAAGTTCTCCTTCTCCTTCTCCTAGCTAAGTATCCTTGCAAGAGGTCTAATCTCTGAGGCTGTCATTGACCTTCCCTTAAGACATCGGGCTATAGTTGCAGAGATTGTAAGTTCCTGCTTGTAGCTGGTGAATTTGTACCTTCTGCCCCACATAACGCCAAACTTCAGGAACCCATAGCTGCCTGTAAATTTCCAGTCTTCTACTAGAGGGACTGGTAATATCCACATCAAGCACCAAGTCCACGACAAAAGTGACTTACTCTCCGGCTACAGCCAAGGCATAGTCATAAAGTCGTTGACCAATCCGTGTCCCGTTAGCTATTAATTCGTCCAGCACCTCTGTGACGCTAAAGATTAACCCTCGTTCTTTGGCAAGCAATACTATCCCTACTGTGCCGATAACAGGTAAACCTCTTGCCTGCGCCTCTCGTCGCCCAGCTAAATCATCAAGCAACAACTGATTAGCACTGAGTTCCTCAGCGAGGATGATTGCAGCACATTCACCTAAATCAAGCCTTGTATCGGTCTGAAGGCTAAGTACTTTCTGAGTATCGCTGACTGACTGCACCTCAATCCAGCTTGCCGATTGCACTACTGTAACGGCTGGGTGAGTTCCTGTTGTTGCCTCGTTGTAGACTTCCAAAGGAATGATGACGCGCTCAAAAATATCCCTTATTAACGTCAGCTGCCCAATTTTTGCTAGTTCGCTGAGGGGCGTGGTGTCAGAGACAACAATTACTATGGACGTTTCTTCTCCAGAATTTTGAGGCAGTATGCTACCTCCCGCTCCAAATCTTCCTTGGTCATTGTCTCATCAAAAGGGGAAACGCCGTAGTTGTACATGATTTCGGACAGTTCCCAACGGTTGACGCCTAACACTCGTGCTGCGCGTCCTGCACTGATTTCACCCAACCGCAGCAACTCCATCACAAAAGCTTCCTGTGCTTTTCGCTTAGCTTGGGCGATGTGTTCTTCTGATACTCCAGTGAGAGCTTGAGTGAACTTAACCTCAATTTCTGGTGCTGTCATTTCCCTTGCCTTAAGACGCGATCGCAGTATACCTCTCTACAATATTTCAAACAGGAGAAATGCAGACTATTACAAGGTAGGAATGGGAAAATGGCAATCGTTTTTGAAGAATTTCAGGAACTTATAGAACGGGGACTACAAAATAATATGTCCCAAGAGGCAAAGCTGATTATTTTGGGTCAGATTCTTTATGCAGTAACTCGATCCTTAAGGTAGTGTTTTATGACTAACAAGAATTTATCTGCTGACTGTTGAACTTGTTCCATATGCTTTTTATTGTTTCTGTCGAATTTATGATAGTCTCCAGAAGGAGAACCAAGCGCCTTATCCAAGGCATCTATAGTATCTTTATGTGTAGCTTGTCCATGAGAGACTAAATTTCTAATTGCAACTGCCCGGAGTTCAATTTCCAGTATAGCCTTACCCATATTATCCTCAAAATATTTATGTGTCTTCTGAGGGTTTGTTTTTATATGTCTTCCAGTCATCTTCTCTCCAATAAGCTCATGTAACTGGTATGAGCTTACAAGACGAAGTACTGGATCTGAAAATTCCTTAATAAGAAGATAGTTTTTTATATACTCATCAATTTCACTGTTATTACCTTGACATAATTTTTTGTATTCGGATAACTGAAACTGAGGTATAGATTTTGCAGATGAAATTAACTGAAATTCGGTTGTAAATCGAGCATATAATGCTCCAGTATAATCTTTTGTTTGCAGGGAATATGTTATATCTTTTCGAGAAGTTCCATAGTTAAAAATAATTCTGTTCAAGTATTTTAAAAGTAGAGTTTCAGCATATTTATAAAAAGCTTCACTATCTTGAGTAGTTGGATACCTTTGCTCTAGTCTCAAATTGTTTAAAATTACTTTTTTACCAATTGATGATTCACTGTTAACTTGTACATTTAAATCTTCAAAGTTTAAGTCAATAAAAATTTTGAATTTTTCTTCGTGGTTATTGCAAATTTCAATAGGAGTGGCAAGTTCTTCATCTTTGGTCAGAATATATTCGATTGCATCTTGATTTGATTTGTAAGTTATGTTAAGTATTGCTTGATAATTGAAATTGTCTGTATTGTTATTCATATTTTTTCTCCTATTTTACTACTCCACTAAATTGAATATTGAACTGCTTTTTAAATGCAGTTAAGGCAGGCTGGAGTTAGATTTGACTCCAACCTGTTTGTTAGACGTGGAAAGCATACACCTGCTAATCATTCCGGACTGGCAGTGGTGTCTCCAGAATCTCCATCAGCAACTCCAGCCGTGATGGACGAGACAGCAACAGCCCTAAGTTCGGCAGCGAGTAGTAGTCACCCGCGAAGGTGAATGTCTCAAAAGCCACTTGATTTTGCTGCAACTGCCGCTCTAAGTAGTTGCTGTGGTTGCCGACTTTGACGATAACGACATTCGGCAACACCTTCAACTCCTGAGAGTATTCGGTATATACCTTGTTGAAGTAAGGTGCAGAGTTTTCACCCTCGTCAGTCACGATGATGATTTGCTCCACCGACTGCTTCTGCTTCCGCATCACATCCAGTGCTGCACCGATGCTCGTCATGCCACTGGGGAAGATATTCTGGAAGGCCTTCTCCCAATCAGACAATGCCTTACCCTTGGCGGTAACGGATTGCGCCTTATCGTTGAAGGCGTAAACGAACAAATCGGCGTCGCTGATGCCAGAAATCAAGGCAGCAATTTGCTTACCGACTTCGATCGCCTCAGTCATGCTAGAGCTTTTGTCCACGAACAGCGCAGTAGACTTGGTAATCTTGCCCTTCTGCTTTACCTGCTCATCAACAATTTTCTCTAATTGAGCAGCCGTTGCATCATCAACAATGGCGACTTCCGCCGCTTTCATTGCCTTGAATGCCGAGACGCGGTTAGAGGTTGTCGCCTCCACCAGTTTTCCCTCAATCAGCGCCTTCACCTCAGCGTTGTCCATTGCACCCCTTGCCTGAAGTGACTTGAGGTTGTTGATTACCTCCTGCGGCGACATCGAGTTAACTAGCGCCACCAACACCTCTGGCGTTACTGCGCGTACCGCACCGATCGCAACCGTGTAAGGAATCTTGTATTCTGCAATTAGCTGCGCCTGTACCTCTGATGTCTCTGCCTTAGCCAACTGCTTGAGCGCAAAAGCAAGACTATCTTCAGGCGGTGCATCCTTGAACAACACAGCATTTGCACGCTCTGACGGCTTAATGTGCAAGCTGGCGTAGAGGTGCTTCATCGCCTTCCGTCCCCGCACCGCAGCGCGATCGAAGAACTCTGCATTCCTCTCCCGTATCTGCAAATAGCGCCGTACAGCAGTACGCGCAGAACGCGGCAACTTCTGTTGATGCTGCTTCATAAAGTCTACAATCCTCGCCACCTGGTAAGGCGGAAACTCTTGCAGCATCATGAAACCTGCACCCCGATGTTCGTTCAGCTGACTGGTGAGTAGATGACCAACAAAAACTTCTTTGTGGTCGCGGACATCACCATTGCGCTGATACCATACAGCCAGGTGTCCGTAAAAGATGGGGTCAAGTTCCACCATCACCTTATGCAGTTCTGCTACCTTGCCTAGTTCGCGGTGTGGCGTGGTAAGCAGACTGTTGAGCATTTCCAAACGCAAGTCGCGTTCTGCTGTATTCATGACTACCTCCAATCAATCTTGGAATGTTGAGGAGGCAGTTGTTGCACTCTTTCACGCGAAAGATGTAAGATGCCGCGCAATAAGATGCCGCGCAAGTCGGGAAAGCTGTTTTTTTACCTTAACAGGGTATGTAAGCTTTTTCGGTTAGGGCGCGGACAACTGCCATTATAAGTTAGAGATCAATGTTCAAGCACGCAGTTGAGAGATTTCAGGTCAGGCTCAACCCAGCTAGTGCGTGCCTCCCAGGACATTAGGCGAAGCTCCGAAGGAGCCGCTTCGCTAACGCGGCTGTAGTATTCGAGCGGAAGACGGGGGTTTCCACAACTATGGAGAAGTCCGTTGGCAATATCTACAAAGGAACCATTAGCTGTTGCAACCGATAGATAGCGACGCACAATCTCAATCCAAAACAGCGTTATGGTTTCGTGATAGCCGCTATTTTGCGTGGTTTTGATACCCTGAGCAAGGTTATATTGCTGGATGCGAAGCTTCAAAGAAGCCGCTTCGGGAATGCAATTCGTCGCTCCTAGCTGCGAGTAATGAGTGAGATACCACAATGCAACTATTAAATGTGCTTGATGAGTCCACTCACTTCGTGGCAGCGTACAGTTCTCGAATGCCTCTATAAGACTTTCTATCTCTCCGGATGTCCAGTATTTCGCGGTTTTATGGCTCATAGTTAGGATGCGATGACAACCATCCAAGCGAGACAGTTTTATTTGAGAGAAACTTTAGCTCCAGCTAATTCCAGCTGTTGTTTGATATCTTCAGCGACTTCGAGTGCAACACCTTCTTTCACCACTTTCGGTGCTGACTCAACAAAGTCTTTAGCTTCCTTCAGAGCCAAACCTGTCAGAGTCCGTACCACTTTAAGAATTGCAATCTTCTTATCAGCAGGTACTTCCTCCAGCACCACATCAAACTCAGTTTTTTCCGGTTCAGGCACGTAAATCTCAGTTTGATGAATTGGTTGCTGGATTACCGGACGAGGTGAAGCATCAACACCAAAAGTCACTTCAATTTGCTTAACCAGATCAGCAGCTTCGAGCATTGTTAAAGATTTGAGCTGCTCAAGAATTTCCACAGTCTTTATAGGCATGGCTCCCCTCCTATAAATAAATAATGAATAATTAACAAATCCCAGGCGTGGCTACCCTGAAATGCTTCTTGAAATAACGCAACCTGTATTCGCTTTTGGGGATTAATAAAGAGAGAAAGATTTGCACCTTGCGCAAGTTGGAAAAGCCTTTATATACTCTGATTGCTCTACCTTGGCGCTACATCGCTCAGTGGAACTGGTGGGATTCCAACGCACAACCTTATGTTCTAAATGGCGTTCCCTCGAACGTTATTAACTCAACAGGATAAATCGGTGCACCATTGGCTACATAATCGAATATTTTGCGAACTTCCTCTCCTCGGAGTGACAAGCTTTCTAATTCTTCTAAAGAAAACCAACCAGCACCTAATGATTCCTCATCAGGAATACTCTTTGGAGGAGTATCATCCTCTGGGTGAGCCACAAAAATAACTCTCAAGCGAGCCATGCCTTCTATAAAAGGTGTATGCTCAATCCGAAGAATTCCTTCAATCACTACTGGAACACCAGATTCCTCTAACGTTTCTCGCCTCGCTGCCTCTTCCAAACTTTCCCCAGGCTCGACTCTCCCAGCGGGAAGATACCAGTTCTGACCATGCTTGCGCTCATGAACTAACAGAAAGCGGTGTTGTAAACGAACAACCACTAAGGCAAAATACCAAGTTGGAATCGGCTCGCGAGGCATAGAATCTCGTACACTCCATAGATAGGCATGGTTCAGTTGTTATACATCATACTGTGCCAGTTTTTTCTAGGAGTGAATGAATGTCCCGCGCAAGTCAGCAAAGCAATTCACTTGGCGCTCTACCTTTGAGCTACAGTCCCATAAGTGGAACTGGTGGGAATCGAACCCACAACCTCCCGGTTAATAGCCGGATGTGTGTAGGCTTCACCAGTTAGGGCGCGGAACATTATTAATAGTTGTTGGTTGTTAGTTCTTAGAAAGAAGTTTTAGCTAACAACCAAAAGCCTTTTATACCTGATGATCGGGAGGCGAGTCGCGCAAGTCAAAGAAGCTTTGTTTTAAACCCCTCTCCAAGTAGCGAAGAGGGTAGGAGTTGAACCTACTATTCGATGTTTAGTCGAATGTTACCAGTTTGTAGGCTTCTTTACGTCAGGGCGCGATTGCACAAGGAATAATGGGTATCCCGCGCAAGTTGGTAAAGCTAGTTCACTTTGGCGCTCTATCCATTGAGCTACGGCTGCATAATTAAGCAGCCGATGGGAATCGAACCCACTCCCTCCCCGTTATGAGCGGAAATGTGTGTATGCTTCACAAGTTGGGGCGCGGAAACAAAATCTTGCTTTAACCGTAAACAGCTTCTGGGCGTACAATCAGGTCGCCGCTGGGACGGCGATCTACAACGTAGGACTCAAAGCGATCGCGTTTAACATCAAAATGCTGTGCGAGGCGTTCCTTAACAGTAGTGTCGTTCATTCCAGCCGTTACACCCAGTTCAGTTTCTGCGATGTCGTAGGAACGACCTTCAAAGCGAACGTGAACCATTTTAGACACCTCCTTTACTGCTAGGCAAAGCGTAGAAAACAGGTTTGATTCCTTTGCCTTACTTTTATATTACATTTTGTACTACAAAAAATGTCAAGGGTTAGGAAAAACTCTTTTGCCTAGCTGACACTCCTAATCAACGAACCACTTCATCGCCACTTTGTCTTGATTGCGACCGCGTGCTGTGTGCGCTCCAACATCCCAACGAATCATGTCTCTGTCGCCTTCGGTGTTCACGATAATCATCCAGTAGTAGGAGTCATCCTGAAACATCACCTTGTTTCCTACGAACAGTGCGCTGACTTGAGAGCAGTTTTGAGCAGATACAACGCCGTTTTTAATCCATAGGCTCTCGGCATCCGTTATGTACTCGACATCACCAGATTCCATCAGCATCCTGACCTTATGACCACTGCGGATTGCGTTGATTAAGAAGTTAATGTCTCCATCAGTTCGCTTGCCGTATGCGTCGTGGGCATACACGAGCGTCCAACCTGGCTTGACTCCCGTGTTTTCACTCTCAACAGCAGAAGTTACAGATAGTGCAGAGTGCCCACCTAGTACGGCATCATAAGGACGAGGTTGATTTGGGTCGTTAGTCATGGGTGTTTATATGCGATCGCGTTGGTTCCATACTTTCAATAAACGGCTAAACTCAAGGTAAATCCAGGCAACACGTCTTCACCCGATAATTCAGTCGGAAGCCCGTACACCTGTGCCTCCTGCCCTAGCCGATAAACTTCCACCTGCTGCTGTTGCGGATTAATCAGCCACCCTAAACGCACCCCAGCATCCAGATATTCGCGCATCTTCGCTCGCAGCATTTCTAAATCATCCGTTGCCGACCTTAACTCAATGACAAAATCCGGGGCAATGGGTGGAAACTTGCGCCTTTGTTCTGAAGTGAGTGCTTCCCATCGTTCCCGGCGAATCCAAGCAGCATCTGGGGAACGGTCAGCCCCATTTGGTAATTTAAAGATAGTAGACGAACTAAATGTAAAACCCAGCCCCGTTTGGCGATTCCAGAACCCCAAATCGATAATCAGTTCGGCTTCTCGATTGCCACTTTCTCCGCCAACAGGGGGCATAATAAATAGTTCTCCTGATGCTGTCCGTTCAAACTTCAACTCGCGGTTATTCTGACAAAGCTGATAGAATTGCTCGTCTGTCAGATGGACTGCGTCTAGATTTAATGCCAAAGGACTCATAACCATAAAGTCATCGCCGTTTTTGTTCCAGTTGAGCTAGCGCGATCGCTTCCTGAGCGTATCCCCTGCTATTTTCACGTTGAGAGTTTGAGACAATAAAGCTAATAGCTCAAGCTTTACGTTAGATAAATTTTTCTTTATGACCACTGCCGTCAATACTGCTCCTACATTAACCTCCCAACT
>JALYGX010000108.1 GCA_030776905.1 Cyanobacteriota bacterium
GTTGGAGGGAAACCGTGTCGCTGGATTAGTAATTTGCCTCGTCTCTGGATCTAAAACCCTCGTTTCGTTAGCCGCCGTGAGAGTCCCTATCGAGTGCCGTAGTGTGTCCAGAAAAAAGGAAGCTAGACGTACCTGAGCCACGCTCAGATCGCCGATGTAATTCCTCTCAAGATTATCGAGTCGGCTTTGCACCAGCTTAACGACCTGCTCTGGGTTGGTCGCCTTCTCGATTTCTGTCTGAATTTCGTTTCGTTGTTTGCTGAAAAGTGTTAATAATGTTTTCATCGCTTACCAAAGCTTCGCGTTGCTGAAAAGCGGAATGTTTAGGTATCTTACTCAAGTTTCAAGCAAAGGCTGAAGCGAGTTTTACAAATTTAGTTTAGATGTCGGGTTATGAAAATTAAGAAGCTTGTGAAGAAATCTTGGATGAACCACTTCGCGGCAGCTTTGTTAAATCAATAAATTCCACTCTACTTTAATTCTAAAATTCCTTGATGTCTCTTATAACTAGTTAGTAAATACTGCTACTATTTTTAGGATTCTGAACTAGCTAGTATTCCCATCTTTTATATTTACTAAAACTATAACTTTTCCGGTTTCCTTGAACTTCTACCTGAGGGTACACATTGGTAAGTTTGTTTTAAGTAAATTTTTTGTGTTAGACGCAGCAACTGAATTGGAATAATCAAGACGATGCCTGAATTTGTCGTACAGCCGTAAGAGCCGAGTAGCTAACACCCGCCGTGCCTTCACCTGGATGTGTAGAATCTCCCACAAGCCAAAGGCTTTTAATTGGGGTGCGAGTGGCAAACCCAAAGGGACCAAAGGTCGGTATCCGTTGACCAATACCTCCGACAACGCCTTGCTCGCGTCCTGTGTAATAAGCAAACGTGCGCGGAGTTGCGGATTCTTGGTGGATAATCGTTTCAGGCTTCAAGTAAAAGTACTGATTGAGACGTGCGATCGCTTCCTCTATGTACTGTTGCTTCAGGAACTCGTAATCATCCTTTGAACCCCGCCACCACATTTCAGTATCGGTAAAGGAAGAGGCAATAATTGTGGCTTTGCCTTCTGGTGCGCGACCATCGCCTGGATGACTGACTGATACAAATAGTGAGTTATTTTCCCCAATTGGTCTTTCGTAATCGTAGAGAAACTGAAGATGCGGCGGACAGCCGCTAGGAATTGCACTTTCGTCAACGCCGAGATAAATAACGAAAGCTCCCGATGCAGGCGGTAATTTATCGACTCGATGCTTGTAACCCGCAGGAGATTGTTCTCCTAATAACTTAACTAGGTTTTGTACGGTGACATTGGCAACCACTTCATCCGTTGGTTCTGTCCAAACTTCCCCAGTTTTTTGATTGCGAATTGTCACGCTAGTGGCTTTCCCACCTAATACTTCAATGTGTTCAACACGGTGGCGCATCAGTAGCTTACCACCGTATTTTTCTAGAGCTTCTACAAGGCGATCGCTCAACACCTGCATACTACCCTGAAGATGAAATAGCCCTTGCGGTTCTTGAGAAACACCCAGCGCTGTTGCCGCATAAAGCAACGCCGTCTCATCAGCATCGACCTGGGAATAAAGCTTTAGCTGTAAATCGAGAAACGTCCTGAGACGCTGGTTTTCATAGAGTCCATATGTCCGCAGAGCATCCCCCACGGTCATAAACGTGAAAGGCAAGGTAATCAATGTATCGGGACGAACTGACGACGTTAGCTGCCACAAATCCCACAAACTACGCGGCGGCAACACTGGGTCGCGGGATTGAAACTTCCAGCTAGCATTGAACAACGTTGCCAATAATTGCCAAAACGGTTCACTACCAGGAAACTGCTGCTGCCGCTCTGCTGCCCATTTTTCGGGGTCGCGCCAGACGTTAATCGGTTCTGTTTCACCAGGTAGGAATACCGCACAAGCTGGGTCACAGGGCATTGCTGCGGGTAAGTCAATCTCTAGCTCATCAAAAATCCGCTTGTGAATGCCACCCGGTTCTAAACCAGCAACTTGCGTGGCTCCCACATCAAACGTAAACCCACGACGTTTAAAGGTAGAAGCACATCCTCCAGGTACAAGAGCTTGGTCAAGAACTAATACCTGGTAGCCCCGACGAGCGAGGAGCGCCCCAGCGGTTAGACCCCCAATTCCTGCACCAATTACAACTACACGAGATTTCCTGTTGCCGCTCTGACTGCTTGGCATTGTTAAATTTATATTTCTTAATATTATTTATCATAATTTAAACTCTGGGATCTAAAACCTGAAAGTGCTGATTGAAATCCTCCCACGTCTTTTAAGGGTGGGAGGAGTGATTTTAGTTGGGTTGAGGTTCGGGTGTTTGATGGGAAGGGTTATCCTTTAGCCGCATCATCAGGTATAACGGGTTGGGAAAGCCCAGGGTATTTTGGCTTTTTGATGTTGACTGGTTTTTCAATCCATAGGTCAGGATTTGTTCCCTTGTAGCTTTTTAGTCTATCAATCTATTCAGTTTGTAATGATGCCCAAATGAATGTAATCAAAGCTATGAGAGGTATTGCTACTAAAACGTCAAAGGGTGATGAGATGCGATCGCACTTTTTGAGGTGAGGGTGCGATCGCACTTAGGGGAAGTAGCGATAAATGTCTTTACGGTGTAGCACGCGGACAAATACAACGGTTTTCCCGTCAAATCTAAGACCTATTCGATAGTCGCCTATTCTGATTCGATAATAATCTTCAGCACCCTTTAACTTTTTTAAGTTTCTGATATCTTCAAAATCTGGAATAGCAGGAATTTCTTCAAAGACGAGTGCCTTTATAGATGCAAATTCAGGTGTACTTTTGAGGGCTTTGAGGTCTTTCAGAAAACTGGGTAAATACTCTGTATTCACTCTTTTTCAAGCTCTACCAGTGCTTCATCTAGGCTTAACGGTGTTTCCTCTTTGGCTTCCATCATGGCAAGAGTTAGTCCTTCATCCTCAATAGCTTCCAGAAAACGCTGATAATCACTGAAGTCGATAATGACTTTGCGGATCTGACCTTCGGTGTCAATAATCAATTCTTTGGCAAATGGATAATCTTCTGCTTTCATCTAGGTTATGGCTTGTGGAGTCATATTAGCAATGTAGCGCGATCGCACTTTTGGATGTGAAGGTGCGATCGCTAAGAGTGACCTCCCGAAGTGGGGCAGGGAGAGTGCTTGTACGGCTGGGAGGTAAGGGACGATGACATTGCGACTAAAAAAACCCGCTCCTAAAGCTAAGGAACAGGTTTAACTATTTATTTGTATGCCAGAGGAAGTATACTTATTGCCACATTTGCTAAATGCACCTAGACAACTTGGAGTTAACTAACGCCTATGACATTTCTTTTATGATCTTTATCCTCTTGCCTACCTTAACAACAAGCTAAAATTTCATTCTCCTGTAATTTGTTCCCGTACCCAAGCTCTAAAAGCTCTCATCGTTTTATTCCTACCAGCAATCTTTACCTGGCTCAAATATTGGGGAATTACCTCTACAAGTGGGAAGGTAGGAAAATTCGGACTAAATGCTGAATCAATATACTTTCCATCTCGTAAAACATTAATCTGTAACTTCCCCTTTTCAAATCGCCAAAGCTCAGGTACTCCTAAAGCTTCATAAATACTCGGATGAGTTCGAGAAGTTACATCTATCTCTAAGGCTAAATCTGGAGGTGGATCGACGGACAAGTCTAATCTTTCTTTTCCTCTTACTGCTGCTTCATTTTGAATATAGAAACAGTTATCTGGTTCTATCCCTTTCAACATATCCTCATTTTTAAAAGTAGTAGAACCAAGAGGGTAAAAATCAATATCTAGTTCTTCCAGAAGAATTCCAATAAAATCAGTGATAAACAGTTTACTGGTTTCATGCTCGGGCAAGGGCGTCATAATTTCTAATATTCCGTTATCATAGGCTACTCTTGACGCCCGATGTTCTCCTAACTCTTCTAAAAGAGTTTCAAATTCTTGCCAGGTTACATCCTCTAGAAAGACTTTATGACCTGGCGGTATATTAAATCGCTTTAATTCCAACAGCATGGCATGACGCTCATCTTCAATACTGGAACAGTAAGGTGGGCAATGCCCACCCTACTTTGATTATCGACCAGCCGCCGCAGGCATCCCCAAAATATCCTCAATTCGAGGCATTTCTTCCAACGGAATTACACGACCTTCATCCTCAAAATTAGCAATTTGATCGAAGTTCAAATACCGATACAAATCACCTGCAAAAGGATGAATCTTCTTCGCCACAATGTCCATATATTCCTGCACATTGGGAATGCGACCAAGCATCGCACAAACTGCTGCTAATTCAGCAGAACCGAGATAAACTCGCGCATCTTTACCCATGCGGTTATTGAAATTGCGGGTCGAAGTCGAGAACACCGTCACGCCATCTTTTACCCGTGCTTGATTACCCATGCACAGACTGCAACCAGGAAGTTCCGTTCTCGCACCCGCTGCGCCAAACGTGCCGTAGACACCCTCGTCCATCAGTTGCTTTTCGTCCATCCGAGTTGGCGGACAAATCCAAAGACGTGTTTTGACGGGTGGTTCGCCTTCCAACACCTTTGCAGTGGCACGGTAGTGACCGATATTCGTCATGCAGGAACCGACGAAGACCTCTTGCACCGGGTCGTTGGCAACCTCAGACAATAGCTTCACATTATCAGGGTCATTTGGTGCAGCGACAATGGGTTCCTTGATTTCATTCAAGTCAATCTCGATGATTTCTGCATACTCCGCATCCGCATCGGCTTCCATCAGCACTGGATTCGCCAACCACTCTTCCATCTTGGCGACGCGACGCATTATCGTCCGAGCATCCTGATAGCCCCGCGCTACCATGTTTGTCAACAGTGCTACATTCGATCGCAGATACTCCGAGACTGTCTCCACACTCAGCTTAATTGTGCATCCCGCACAAGAACGCTCAGCGCTGGCATCGGTGAGTTCAAAGGCTTGCTCTACCTTGAGATCGGGCAACCCTTCAATCTCCATAATCCGCCCGGAGAAGACATTCTTTTTATTCTCCTTCGCCACCGTTAGCAACCCTTTTTGAATTGCTATATAAGGAATCGCATTTACGATATCCCGCAGCGTTATCCCCGGTTGCAACTCACCCTTGAATCGCACTAAGACAGATTCCGGCATATCCAACGGCATCACACCCAACGCACCCGCAAATGCGACTAATCCGGAACCCGCAGGGAAGGAAATTCCCAAAGGAAAGCGGGTGTGAGAGTCGCCGCCAGTTCCTACCGTATCTGGTAATAGCATCCGGTTCAGCCAAGAGTGGATAATGCCATCACCGGGACGTAGGGCGACACCACCGCGAGAGGAGAAGAAGTCAGGCAAGTCCTTGTGGGTTTTGACATCAACTGGCTTGGGATAAGCAGCAGTATGACAGAAACTCTGCATCACCAAGTCAGCACTGAAACCCAGACAGGCGAGTTCTTTCAGTTCGTCGCGAGTCATGGGACCCGTGGTATCCTGAGAACCGACAGTGGTCATTAGCGGAGTGCAGGCAGTACCCGATCGCACACCCGGTAAACTACAGGCTTTGCCAACCATTTTCTGAGCCAGGGTGTAACCTTTGCCAGTATCAATGGGGGGTTTGGGACGAATGAAGATCGGGCTAGGATCTAAGCCGAGAGAAATTCGTGTTTTATCGGTAAGGCTGCGCCCGATCAGTAGCGGAATCCTTCCACCCGCTCGCACTTCATCTAGCATGGTTTCAGGCTTGAGGGTAAAGGTGGAAATCACTTCCCCCGCTTCGTTAGTGATTTCGCCTTCGTAGGGATGGATGGTAATCACCATGCCCATTTCCATCTGGGTGACATCGCACTCGATGGGTAGTGCCCCAGCATCTTCAGCGGTGTTGAAGAAAATAGGCGCGATCGCACTTCCCAAAATATATCCCCCAGCCCGTTTATTCGGCACAAAGGGAATGTCATGACCAATGTGCCACAGCAAGGAGTTAATTGCAGATTTGCGGGATGAACCCGTCCCTACAACATCCCCCACATAAGCGACAGGATGCCCTTTTTCCTTCAATTGGGCTATAGTTTCCAATGCTCCCGGTATCCGAGATTCCAGCATCACCGTAGCGTGCAACGGGATATCCGGGCGAGTCGTGGCGTGGGGTGCGGGGGATAAATCGTCGGTATTCGTCTCTCCTGGCACTTTAAACACCGTAACCGTAATGGCGTTCGGCAGTTTGGGACGCCCGATAAACCACTCCGCACTCGCCCAAGAGTCGATTACCTGCTTGGCGTAGGGATTGACATCAGACAGGGCAAGGACATCATTAAAGGCATCAAACACCAGCAGCGTCTTACTCAGGGCGGCGGCGGCTTCCGCTGCTAGTGGGGCATCCTTCGACTTGAGCAAATTGATTAGGGATTGGACATTGTAGCCACCAATCATCGTGCCCAAAAGGTCTACAGCCCCTTGGGGAACAAGTAGGGGGCTGGTGATTTCGCCTTTAGCGATCGCGGTTAAAAACGCGGCTTTGACGTAGGCGGCTGGATCGACTCCCGGAGGAACGCGATCGCGCAACAAGTCCATTAACGTTTCTTCTTCACCCACTGGAGGATTTTTTAGCAATTCACACAGTTCAGATGTCTGCTGGGCATCCAGGGGTAGAGGTGGAATTCCCAAAGCTGCCCGTTCAGCGACGTGTTGACGATAAGATTCAAGCATTAAAACGGTCTCCTGGAGGTAGCACTGCAACGTTTTTGCAGTTGTGTAAAAGTTTCTCAAAGCTTTAGGTTACTGCCACCTTGACGCTCTTTGCTGTTGGTAGTGAACGCAATTATTTATTGTTACAAGATGTTGCGCTACCCGATGCAGGCAAGCCACAAAAAAAGGCGATCGCTCATCGATCGCCCAGTGTTGCGCCTGAAGTCAAAAATCTACATTTTTGTCAAAACGCTATTGGAGGGAAAGTGCCATCTGCTTCGATTCTGCTTCTAGAAGCTGAACCAGCTTTTGGTCTCCTTTGGCTCTTGCTACTTGTAGTCGATGTTCCAAGCTACGCTGGATATTTTGCAGGTGAGAGTTCATCAACTCATCTAGGATTTCACGCTTTTTACAACTAAGCGATGTCCTATCTGAGACAGTGACGACTCGTGGAGCGGCTACTGTAGACTCTGCGGCGGTGGATTGAGCCGTGCAATAGGTGACGCTACGAAATTGCCGATTAGGCAACGGTAGGGGTTTGGGAATGTGTCTGACATAGGGAAATTCTCTCTTTTGACCCCGGCACATATTGCCTATCTCGCGTTCTGTTACTTCCAGCATTGATGGTGCGTCATCGTAGTTGGCACCCCGGTGAGAGAATTTCATAGCTTTTTGCCTCAAAGTAGTAGTTTTCAAAGTGTTTTGAATTTGGGGATGCTAAGGACGCCTTTTTCAAAGCTTGCCGTGGGTATTAGTTTTTGGCTTTCTTTGCTTCAAGGCATCTAACGCTGGATACCTATCCAGAACTAGATTTAAATTAAAAAATTTATTTCTGTATCTATTTTTACAATTTTTTGGGTTTATGCGTCAAATGTTAAAAAATCCTCACAAATCGCTACCCTGCGAGTTCTGGGAAATGCTTCATGTCTTTAAGCAGGATGCTCAGAAGAGCTTATTGACAATCAAGTTGGATCTACCTTGAGGTAGGGATTCTACCCTGTATCGAGATAAATAAGGATTTAACTGCTTTTCCCTTGCCAGAAATTTTTCAGTTTATCTGGCATGGACGAAGATTCTTAAGGAAGAAATCTATAAAAAATTAGCAGTGATTGCTGCAATAATTCCAAGCTTTATGAGGGGCGCTTTTGCCTTACGCCCCTTTGATGCTGCCTACAAAATAGTGAGTTTTCTCCAGAGTCCTACTAACTGCATGGCAATCCTATCTTCGTTGTAACCGCCAAGGACCCCAGATCGCAAAGGTAATGCCAGGGCTTTGAATATTGACAAACATTGTTTGACCGCTAGGTGAGAAGCAGGCTCCTGCAAATTCGCTGTCATTAAGCGCGTTACGTGCAAACTGATAGAGTTGACCGCCAGGATTTACCCCGACTACAAATTGGGTATTCGGACCATCCTCACACAAAAATAAATCGCCAGTAGGAGCCACGACAACGTTATCGGGTGCGTCTAGGATATATGGATCGTCGGGTTCGACAAATAGTTCGATGGTGCCACCCTGTTGAGCCGTTCTACCAGGGACGTACCGCCAAACCTGACCTGCCCCAGCAGTACCACCATTTGTGCAGGTAAAGTACACTTCACCATTGCCGTACCAAGCTCCCTCTCCCCGCGTAAACTGGGCAGCTCCTTTTGCATACCCCTGATACCGCACCCCAGTAGGGGCATTATCATTCTCTGGGTTAGGGTTGTCGATGGTAACCCATTCAACCTCCAAAGGCTCACCTACCGGAATCGTTGAAGTAGGTTTATTACTGGTATTGACCTGAGGTTTACCCTTAATGACTAAAGCTTGCAAGACACCTCCTGCCTTAAGGTTCCCAGGTTGGCTAGGAATAAAGCGATAGAAAAGGCTATCTCCTCTGTCTTCAGTTTGATAGACAATGCCAGTTTTGGGGTCTACAGCCACAGCTTCGTGGTTGAAGCGGCCCATAGCGATAAGGGGGATGGGGTCTACAGGCCCTGATGCATTAGCCGGAACTTCAAAGTTATAGCCGTGAGGCTTTAAATTGATTGGAGTTGTGGCTGGAGTATCAGTGTTCTCTTCACAGCTAATCCATGAACCCCACGGGGTAGGTCCGCCAGCACAGTTGCGATTGGTACCTGCTAATGAAGCATAATGGCTAATCAATTCGCGATTGGGTCCAACAACTAGAGTAGTTGTGCCACCTCGATTATTGGAGTCATACTGCTTATCTGTCGGTGCAATTAGTCCTGGCTTGTTAGTTTCTGTTGGACTGAGTTCGTGATTGCGGACAAGAATCACAGTGTTGTTGGCACCAGGAAAAGCTGCCATACCGTCATGATCGGCGGGGACTGGATTGCCATCACTCATAATGTCGCCTGTGCGAGAGAAGGCTCGATATTGAAATCCTTTTGGTAAATCTAATAAGCCCTTAGGATCGACGATAAGGTTTCCATAACCTCCTCCACGGACTAATCGACCACGGGCTGGTCTGGCATAGAGAGCTTTTAAGGGCGATGCAAGAACAGCAGTTGCGGCTCCCGCACCTGCTAGGGTGAAGAATTGACGGCGTGAAAAAGCCATTATGGACTCCGAATTTGAACGCTTGAATAACCTATCAAGCGTTCATCAACCTTTGGAAAAGGTTTGATTAATCTCCAGTTAAGTCTGATGTAGCTTCAGTGAAGTCTCCAACGGCGATCGCATTTTCCTACCTAGAAGTACGCTAATTTAGCCAGAAATTAACTGGCGAAATTGATTTACAACCCGATCCAGACCGACTGAACGTGAGGCTTTGAACAATATGCGATCGCCCGATCGCACCAATTCCTCTAAACGCTTTACCAAAGCCTCATAACTGGAAAAACACTCAGTCGGCAAAGAAGCCGCACCAGTAGCAATAGCTTCCGCTTCTGGGTCATTTACCAAAATCAGTAAGGCATCGAGATTCAGTTGCTGTGCCATCTTGCCGACTTGCTGGTGAAATTCAGGCGATCGCTCTCCCAATTCCTTCATCGCCCCTAGCACGGCAATATGCCGCTTGCCAGGAGTCTGAGCCAGCAGTTGTAGCGCCGCTAGCATGGATTCAAGCCCAGCGTTGTAAGTTTCATCGAGAATCACGATATCGTTAGGCAACTCGTAGCGTCGCGATCGCCCTGAGGGAAGCTCAACGGATAAGCCCTTAGTCAGCGGTGCCCAGTCAACCTCTAGCTGTTTCGCCACGGCAAGCGCTCCCAGATAGTTTAGGGCGTTGTGGCGACCTGCAAGGGGTATGGGAAGCTGCATTCCCTCAACCTCAAGCGTTTCTGGGTCAATCATCCGCCCCCGTAAATCGCCCCCTTCCAACCCATAGGTCAAAGTCTCCCCTTGCCAAACCGTAGCTGCGGTTTCGATTAAGCGCTGGTTGTCGTGATTGAGAACCGCGACGCTGGTGCTAGGCATTTCGGCTAGTAACTCACACTTGGCGTTGGCGATCGCTTGCTCGGAACCTAAAAGACCAATATGAGCTGTACCCACATTCGTAATTATGCTGACAGTCGGACGTGCTATCTGAGCCAACAGCGCAATCTGTCCAGGTCCGCGCATCGCCAGCTCAATCACGGCATAATCATGCTCTGAACCTAACTCCAGCAAAGTTTTGGGTACACCAATTTCATTGTTGTAATTCGCCTGAGTTTTCAGGACGTTCCCTTTCGTTGACAAGACGGCGGCGATTAATTCTTTTGTTGTAGTTTTTCCCACAGATCCGGTTACGGCAATCACAGGGATATCAAACTGGTCGCGCCACCATCGGGCAATCTGCTGGTAAGCCAGTAGTGTATCTTCGACTTGCAATTGGGGAACACCGTTGAGCTGGGGAGCGGCGCGACGGTCAGCGATTACCGCGATCGCTCCTTTCTCTACAGCCACTCCTGCAAAGTCATGCCCATCAAACTTTTCCCCACGCAGTGCTAAGAACAGATGACCCGGTTGGAGGCGGCGGGTATCGGTCGTAATCCCGGTGCAAACTGCCGAAGCGGCTTCCTCCGATAGATTGATTGGGGTCGCTGCTAAAATGCCAATTAGTTGAGTTATGGAAAGCTGACAAGGCATAGGTGTATCTGCCCAAATTTGACAAAAGTATGCTTGGCTGTAGTAAGGTTTGTAGTGTTTATTAGCAGGAGGCTAAAAGAGTTGCTTCACTGAATCTTGAACAATTGGCATCGACTAGACAATTACTTTACTGAATCTTTACTGAATCTTTACAGTATGCCAGCATATTTGCGGATCTCAATAACTAGATGATCGAGATATGCTTTTATCTGGGTAGCCTATCGTAATTTAGAAAGGATTGCTCGTACCCGTTTAATCTGGGTAACTGATTGTCGCGGATACCAGTGTTTCGTGTCTACCAAAAGGGCAGGTCAAGTTTAAATTTTAATCTTTTTGACAAAAGCGCTATTGATTAGCCCTGGCGTTAACACGTAGGAGGGCTCACAGAAGTGACTACTTGGACAGAGTCTGATATTAGACAAACCAGCTTAGAAGAGCAGCAACTGTACGATCATTTACTTTATTGCGTACAGGTGGAGTCTGCTAGCCAACTAATTGAGCGCTTCCAACGTCTATTTTTAGATGGAGCGAGATATGTAGACCCGCAAGTCTGGATGGCTTTAGAGAAGCTAGCAATGGACAAGCGGGCTGAACAAGAGTTCAAGTTTGTCATCAACCGATGCTGCCACATTCTGATTAATCGCTGGCAGCTACAACCTCACTTGCAAGGGTCAATCCAAGAGTTAGTAGCGCTATTTGAAAATCCCCCCGATCCGACAAAGGTTCAGTCTCGTGGGGCGAGGCGTATGCGTCAGTTGGTTCAGCTTTTCACAGAAACGGAGCAATATGTAACGTTGCAACGTTTATCGCGGGTGATGAGTGAAACAGCAGAAGCCAATACAAATGGTTCTAAGCAAGTGGGAGCCTTGATTCAGCGGTATCCCTACTTATACGAACATTGTCTTTTAAGTGAAGACAGCAGTTACGAGCATCAGCAGACTGTAAGGCAAATTCAATCTAGGGTTCAGCGGCGTTTTGAGTTCGATCTATCTCAGTACGTTACGTATCAAGTGCGACGCGCTCAAGCGTTGCGATCGCAGTCGAAAGAAGGCATGGAACGAATTATTCAGCCCGTGAAAAATCCCACGCTTTTGAGCGATCGGGAGTTGGGTGTTGCCCTTAAGCAGTTTGTCGGTAAGGTACAGGGTTCTTACACCTACCGAGATATTGCCCAGAGCTTCCTCACCCATACGGCGCAGACATCTTCCTACAAAGAATTCAAGGAAGATTTGTATGAATACCTGACGGCTTCCATCGACCCTGCCTTTGGAAAGCGTCAGTTTAATGATCGGCTCTACATTCATCTCAAAAGCACCCTACCTCATAGCGAGTCCCAAAGACCCAGCGAATTTCTAATTGTTCGCACCTGTAGCCAGTTGTTGAACTTCTTAGTGGTGGAAAGCCCTCAGCGACCGAACCACTTTACTTTTGTCGATTTGATTACCAACTTAGGTGCAACTCTTACCACAGGATTGTTGCTCAAAATTGTGCTGCTATGCCGCAAAGTTAAGCCTTATTTGGAAAAGCGATTTTCCATTTTGTTTAACCACTACGAGTCTTCAACTAGGGATGGCGTACCCTGGTTAGTTACATCTCTGGAAAACTTAAATATTGCTTTTAGCGTCCACTTTGGGTCAGCTGACCTGTCCTGCTTAAATCAGATTATGTAAGTCATTGGTCATTAGTCATTGGCTTGGGAGCAAAGGTCTAAGGATTAATGACAACGAACTAAGGGCTGATCTCTACAGTACGACTGTTGTAGAGACTCATCGCCTTAGCAACTCCTTGCTTAAGACTGAGTTCAACGGCGTCAACCACAAGTTGGAGAACCTCAGACATTAATTGAGTTTCTTGAGGCGAAAATTTTCCTAGGACATGGGAAATGCTGTCCTTGTCTGTGCCAGATTTACCAATGCCAATCCGCAAGCGCGGGAAATTCTGTGTACCTAAATGAGCGATCGCAGACTTCATCCCATTATGTCCTCCCGCTGAACCCGAAAGGCGTAGCCGCAGACGCCCTAGGGGTAAATCCATATCGTCATACACGATTAGCACCGACTCTGGTGGAAGCTTATACCAATCCGTCGCTGCACGAATTGCCTGCCCAGAACGATTCATATAGGTGAGTGGCTTGAGCAAACGCAGCTTATCTCCGTGACTACCTTGCCCTTCTCCAAGCCATGCCTGAAACCTACGATTTTCGCTCCAAGCAATCTGGTTGTGACGTGCCAGGGCATCAACGGCATCAAATCCAATGTTGTGTCGCGTTTTATCGTACTTGGGTTCTGGATTCCCCAAACCCACAATTAGCTGGGGAATCACCAAGGTAGGTGGTGAGTTAGCTTCTGTCATAACGTTTCCATTCGGATTGGGACTGATGCCGCCTTCAGGCGACAGGGATTGAGGACTGGAAGCTGGAGACGGTGAAATATAACCCTAATCCCTAATCCCTGACCCCTAGTCCCCTACTCAGGCAGGATACTGAAACAGAGATTCAAGATATACACGAGCGCAGGCTCGATAGCTCTGAGTTGCTTCTGGGGTCTTACCATTCCCATTTTGGAGCAAAAACAGTGATAGCGCTGCTGCAAAGACCCGGTCTTGGTCCCAGCTAGGATGGGTTTCCAGGTAGCGCTTGAGGGACTCGTGCAAGTCTTCGGGGATTTCTGCCAGGATGCTGACGGTGGCGTTCATATTTACCTCTCGATTCAGGGCGTGTTGGGACAAGACAACCTTGCTTTCAGCATTTATTGCTTAAAAACGGCTTGACAGATAACAGTTCGCGACAGATGAACTTGGAAAACGCACCCACTTCTACTGCCGCTCTTGCTTTTCTCAAATCAAATTTTTAGTGGCTGGTCGCACCATTGTCGGCTGAGATGGGGTGGGGTTGTCAATGCTGCGAAATATTACAAGCCTGCTTAAACCCGAACAAACTCTACGAGAGAATAGGTATTTGAGGGCGATCCCCGTTACACAGCTTTACAAGAACTCAGTCCTTCCCAGGCGATAAATACCCAGTTTGGAAAATCTTAGTAAAACGGGAAGACCCGATCCCGCCGTTCCGGCCTGTGGAAAAGTAGTGGAAAACTGGGGAAAAGATGCAACCCTGTGTGGAAAGGCTGGGGAATCTTTGGGGGAAACATGAGGCGAAAGATAAGAATTGCAAACCTAGGGCTAGGGATTGTCTCCAGCCCTAGTCCGTCTAGCTCAAGCGACTGAGTGAGTATCAATGCTGAGAGTATGACCCAAAACGGTAAAGACTTGACGTTGCTCAAACAACTCGACTAGGTCGCTATTGATTTTGTTTTTAGCCGCTTCTTGTCGCAGGATTTTTATGGCAGTCTCCACGGGTAGCCGACGCTTATAAGGGCGATCGCTTGCCGTAAGTGCGTCGTAGATATCCACAATCGTGAGAATCTGCGTTTGGATGGGAAGGTCTTCTTGCTTCAAGCCTTGGGGATAGCCACTGCCATCAAGCTTTTCGTGATGCCCGTAAGCAATGGCAGGGACGCCTTTGAGATGTTTTGTCCAGGGAATCCGTTCGAGGAAGTGGTAGGTGTGAGTAACATGCGCTTCAATGCTCGATCGCTCAGAGGCTGTTAAGTTGCCTCTAGGAACCAGCAACTGAGCCATTTCTGCTTCTGAAATCAGGGGTTTGGTGATACCATCCGTGTCTCGATAGGTATATTGAGCTAGCGCTGATAGTTGAGCCGAAGTCTCTTCAGAAAAAGCGTGAAACTCTCTAGTTAGGATAACATCGGGTTCATTGAGTTCTTGTAAGAGTTCCCAGTAGTAATTGAGTGTCTCAATTGTTTGAGTGAGTTGCTTATCAAATTTTGTGAGGCTTTGGCAGTGGGAACACTCAGATGTTGAGCCATCGTCCAGATGCTTGTGGCTAGGATGCTCCAGTAAATACCTGAATTTGTTTTGAGCGCATTCCATTTCTAGGGTACGCTCTGCCAGACCAAAGCGGTAACGAATCACCTCCAGTTGTTCGGGGTAGAGTTTTTTCCGCTTGCCTAAAAGTGCTTCGGGAATTCCCACTTTGCCAAAATCGTGCAATAGGGCGGCATAGCGAACTTCCTGAATTTGGCGAGCGTTAAAATAAATTGATCGCAGTGGTCCTGTCGTGATGGCATTTGCCTCTTCAGTCAGTCGTACAGTCAGGTCAGCTACTCGTTCGGAATGACCAGATGTTGTCGGGTCTCGCGCTTCAATAATCTGAACAGACGCCCTCACAAATCCTTCAAATAAATTCTCAATACTATGTTGTAAGTGATTGCGTTCAATGGAAATTGCTGCCTGAGAAGTGAGCGATCGCACAATTCGTTCCTCCCACTCTGAATAAGGCTGAGTCACCTGCATCGCATTTTCGGTTGTGATAACGATATCGGACTTTACCTTACGATTAATCAATTGCAGTACGCCAATCACTTCCCCATCTTGCTCTTGCATCGGTAGCACCAACACCGAACAAGTACGATAAAGTATCGTAGTGTCAAAACTGCGATCAAGTTGGTAAGGGACGCCTGCTGGCAAATTATAAGCATCTGACAAATTTAAGCTTTCACCCGTCAGCGCCACATACCCCGCCAGACTTTTTTGAGTCAGAGGCATAGCAAATTCCTGAAACGAATGGCTAGGGACGGAATTATTTTGCGCTACCTTGAAGAGTAACTTGGGTACAGCATCACTACGGTCTATCAGATAAACGCTACCAGCATCACTACAAGTAATTTCTATACTCTTAGATAAAATCAGATGGAGTAATTCACCTAAATCATTGCTGCTCGAAAGTGCGGTGCCAATTGCCAATAGCTGTTCGATCAGGTCAACCCGTTCAGCGGATGCTTCTAAAAGTTCTTTACTCTCAAGGGTCACAAGCGGCGATAGAGAGACTGTCATGAGTGTTTGATAGGTATAGCATAGTTATATAGACTTAGAGCTAGTCAGAGCTGCCTCAGAGGAAAGCCTTCAACGACGCATTTATGAGCCTTGGGTTTATCCATATTGGAAGCCTACTTCTGACGCTCCTCAAACTCTAAGTAGATTCACCCAAACTAACGAGATTATTGATTACACTATTATTGTTCACTTAGGTGTAGGTCTTAGACGGAATTTTCTGAAAAAGTTGATGAACACTTTACACAGTTGAAGCGATTTTGGTGTGCCAAAATCTGACTTCTTGATGAATGTTTTTCAGTTCTTCAGGGGAAATACCGTCAACGTAACCCATACTATTACCCTAGCCAATCCTAGGTATCAATAAGTGCTACATAAAACGAATCTTCAATCTCTTAAGCTGAAATTCCGGCAATCAGGAGGTTAGTGACCTCATGATTATCTAACTCTTTCAATGATGCGCCTTTACTGAGCCGGGAAATGCCCTTTTCACAGCTTAGCTGATGACAAGAGCGGTTCTCACAGCAAAAAGGCGATCGCTATTAGCAATCGCCTTTTCCAGTACTCTGCTTATTGCTCTCTCCCTTGACCAAACTGCGATCGCTTTTGATTCCTGCCGACTTAAGCCGCTCCTCAACCCTTTTCGCAAGGTCAGGCTCACCAAGAGCTGGATAGTCTAGCTGGTGTTCTGGAGGAAAGCCAGAGAAATCATGAATTGTCGCTGGGGACAACGCGACACTTAGGAATTTACAAGTCCACTTAAGAGCGTGGAGCTATTTTTTTTAGTTGTTCAACTGAGACATAGATAGTGACACCAACCAGACCAAGTGCAACCACACCAAATATAGTTGTTGCGAGGGTGCTGAGGCCTACGACCAAAGTCCGAACGGCAACTGAGATATTAAGTGCCGTTGGGTTAGTGGAAGCAAGAGGTTTATTGGCAAAAGATTGAGCGATTGAGGACGTGAGGAAGTAAAGTGCGATCGCAAATCCTCCAGAAATCAATGCTCCACTCAAGCAGTTAAATACACTCGGCAGGTTTTCTTCCGTTTTAGTGGGCTGGGAATTTTGATTGGGTGTGGGAGTCGGATTAGTCATAAATCGATGGTTAAGCTGAAGGTTTTTTGTCGAGAGTGGGGGTGCGACACAAGCTGTAATTTTTGTGACATCATCGCCTTCGTTAAGGCTTCAATCGCTACTCTCTCAGTTTGTTAGAGCAACTTTATTAATTGGTGCAGAAGAAATCTCGTCTAGCATCACAGTCTTCAGAAGTGTTTTCCAGGCTTCTGCTAGGTTTTTATCGTTTGGATACTTGCGTCGTAATTCGAGCAGACTATCTACTGTTTCGTACCAAAGACCAGCTTTTGCATAGATAGCAACGCGCTCATAGGGTGTTGCCTGCAAAAGATGTTGTGCAAGAGTTGGGTCATATTTAACTCGCTTGAACCCACCTTCTACAAACAGATCGCACGATCGATCTGTGGATGTAGAATCACAGGTTAGGCTTACCTCCCAGTGATATTCCTCACCAAATTTAACGGGTTGAGAGTGAGCAACACTGAAGCTCATAATGCCGGGGGAGCCGACACTACCATTAGCAGGCTTGGCTAATGGATACTTGACTGATAAAACGGTTTGCTTAGAAGCATCAATTAGCAAAAACTCCATAGCTGGAGACAGTGCATCCCTATCAAAATCAATCTCAGGCATATACCAGAAAACAGTTGGTTCGGCTGCAATCGTTTCTCCCACTCCAGATACTGGAACTATTGCAGTTAGCGGGTACTCCTCAGAAAAGCAGCGATTTGACCGACAATATCCAGGTACACGATTCTCAGCACCAAGCGGAGGAGTCGATGGACGGAAGGCATTTTCTAGTACGCTGCTAAGTGACGGCGAATGCGACTGAGCTTGTACCTGTTTAGAGATATTAATAAAAAGCGCCAAAGCCAAAGTCGCTGCCAAGATGATTGCTAGGGTTGTGAAGCGTGATAAGCGTGTGAACCAAGCCATAGTAAATAGTCTTACTCCGAAGCTTTGTGACCCTTAACGTAGGCTCTTCCAATCTCTCAACCTTAACTAACAGCGGAGACGACCTGAATTCCGCGATTTGAGAACTTAGTCACTCAGAATTTGTTGAGGGTGGTAGCGTGACAAAAGCTATAATCTCTATGATCCAATAGCCTTAGTTGATGCTTCAATCCTTTCTCTTGGAGCCAGTCACATAAACTCTAATTAAATTGGTTCAGAGGAAATATCACCCAGCCCCACAGTGGTCAGAAGTGTTTTCCAAGCTTCTGCTAGGTCTTTATCGTCTGGATACCAGTGTCGTAACTGGAGCAGACTATCTACTGTTTCATACCAAAGTCCAGCTTGAGCATAGATAGCAACGTGCTCAGAGGGTGTTGCCTGCAAAAGACGTTTTTCAAGGGTGGGGTCAGGTTTGACTCGCTTGAACCTCCCTTCCGTAAAGTCATCTTGTGAACGATCTGGGCTTCGAGAGTCACATCTTATGCTTAAGGACCAATGATATTCCTGACCAAATTCCAGGGGTTTAGAGTTAGCGAAAGTTAAGTTCATAATGCTGGGAGAGGCAACAATGCCTTTGGGAAGCTTCGGTAATGAATACTGGGTTGAGAAAACCATCTGCTTGGAACTGTCCTCTAGAACAAACTCCACACCGGGAAGCAGTGTATCCTCAGCGGATACTGGAGGCATATACCAAAAAACAGTGGGTTGATCTGCAATCGTTTCTCCCACCCTAGATGCTGGAACTATTGCAGTTGGTGCATACCTTCCACGAAGGCAGGGACATCTCCCTTTAATAAATACATCTACTAGTTCTGGAGGAGTCGATGGACGGAAGGCATTTTCTAGCACGCTGCTAAGTGAAGGCGAATTCGACTGAGCTTGTACCTGTTTAGAGATATTAATAAAAAGCCCCAAGGTCAAAGT
>JALYGX010000109.1 GCA_030776905.1 Cyanobacteriota bacterium
AGTTCTGCGCTAGCTTCGCTGACTCGGTCAAATGCGACTTGTCCCTCTAACCAACTAGCCAGTTCAACTAATCCTGCTTCTAGAGTCACGCCAGGTTTGTAGCCTAAAATAGACCGTGCGAGTGAGATATCTGCAAAACAATGTCGAACATCTCCAACGCGGTATTTCCCGATAATTAGAGGCTGAATGTGTTCCTTGCCTAGTACTTGTGCCATCAGTTGGGCGGCTTGCGACACGGTATATTGGCGATCGCTTGCTACATTGAAAACTTTGCCCGCCGCTTCCGGGACTTCCATCGCCAATCGGCACGCCTGTACAACATCATGGATACTGACAAAATCGCGCTGCTGATTGCCGTCTTCAAAAATTAAAGGCGGGTTGTTGTTGAGTAAGCGAGAGGCGAAGATAGCGAGAACGCCTGTGTAAGGGTTGGAGAGGGCTTGTCTCGTGCCATAAGTATTAAAAAAACGTAGAGCAACGGTACTGATGCCGTAGGCTTGCCCAAATATCAGGCACATCCGCTCTTGGTCATACTTACCCAAGGCATACATAGAAGCGAGGGAGGGTTGTTTGTCTTCTGGTGTGGGCACGGGGAGCAGCACGTCACCTGCCGCATTCCGGACTTCCCAATCTCCCGCCTTCAATTGCTCCAGCGTCCGTTCGCACCCAACACTTAGATGACCATTCGGGGTGCTGTAAAGCCCTTCGCCGTAGATACTCATGCTCGATGCCACAATCAGCCGTTCGATGGGGCGATCGATCAGCGCTTCTAGCAGCACAGCCGTCCCTAAATTGTTGGTACTGGTGTAGTTTGTAATTTCATACATACTTTGCCCGACACCGACAACGGCTGCCAAGTGGTAAACTATGTCAATCCCTTTAAGGGCGTGGCGCATCACTTCTGGATCGCGGACATCGCCGACGATCAGCTCAACTTCAGGATTGAGATAATCAGGGCGTTTGCGCTCGGGTCCATGAACTTGGAATGAGAGGTTGTCAAGGGCGCGGACGCGGTAGCCCAGCTTTAGCATTTCGTCAGCTAAGTGTGAACCGATGAACCCGGCTCCACCAGTAATCAGAATATGTTTGCTCAATCGTGCTCTCCTGTAGCGAAAAGGATAGCACTTAGCTATCAAGAGCCTGCCTGAGCTAGTAGGAAATTGCGACTCAAAAGGCTCGGCTGGCTGTCAATTTCTAATGGCTATCCCGTCAATATCAGTCATATTCCTGATTGACTAAAACTGATTCATCAGCCGAAAGGCAGAGTCTTCTTCTTCTTCAACATTGAGAAGGGAAAATGAGGTAGCTGATGACACGTCTCTTCTACAAAGTATTTAGATACTGCTTGAAATCAACAGACAGTTCCTGCCATCGTGGCAGCGTTCGTAGACAACGCGATCGGCGGCACGTCTGAGCAGAAACCAGCCATACCCTCCTTCCCGGAGTTCTCCTGGTGATGGTTCATCTAAGATATCTGGATTAAAAGGTTTTCCCTGGTCCCATATCCGGATTTCTATGCGCTCGTCTGAGACGGCTAGCTCAATTTCAATTGTTGTTTCTGATGGCAATTCGTGGTGAGCGTGACGAACGGCGTTGGAAAATCCTTCTGCCAAAGCTAGATTAAGCCGATAGAACTGGTGATTTGAGCTATACCTCTGGCAGATGTGGTTCGAGCAGAATTCCTCAAACCATTTCTGCACTTGGGCCTGGACAGTTAAATCGCTCTTGACCTTGAGACGCTCAAGTCTTAACATCCCTATACTCGACCCTTTACTGACCCCACCTTACACTAGCGGACTAGATATTCAGAGATACATACCCTGCTCACCGTTTGTCTTCAATGATTACATTGACTACAAGGCTTGTTATTGGAAGCCAGTCTGTTCTTTAAACTACTATCAAGGGGCTTTTTATCTAATCTTGAACAGATGTCAGTGGTAAATATATTGTGTAGACGCAATGAAATACTGGTAGAGCGGCTTCCTATCAAGGAGGGCAGTTTCCCTATCAAGCTAAAGTGCTATGCCGTTAACTTACATATAACCTGGTCTTTCTTGTTAGTTTGTGCTTTTTAGGAAGAAAATATGATAGCAAGCTTTCCCTTAGAAGGGTCAGCTTAAATCAAAAATTTGTCTAAAAACTAACTCTTCTCTAAATCTAAAAATTAGAGGCTTGACCTCTATCATGTATTGCCGACTCAATGTTAACTTATACAGGCACAAAAATTTGCCAGAAGTAGTGGCTAGAGGCTAAAGAAAACAGAAGAAGGAAAATTGCCAAAAAAATGACGCCTGTCAATGTCTTTGGGGAGTACACCAGCACTACAAAGACACTCACAGGCGTCAAGCCTCGACACTTACAGTCTTAAAATAGACCTAAAGTGAAAGACTTATCGATCGGGAAGGTTGCACCAATACCTAGCCAAAGGGTGACCAGGGTGCCGACCATGAATAGCGTAGTCGCTACAGGGCGGCGGAATGGATTTTGGAACTTATTGACGTTCTCGATAAAGGGAACCAGAATTAGACCTAAAGGAATCGCCCCCATAGCAGCGATACCCAACAGTTTGTTAGGTACAACACGTAGGATTTGGAAAACGGGATATAAATACCATTCTGGGAGGATTTCAAGAGGTGTTGCGAAGGGATTCGCGGGTTCGCCAACCATCGCGGGATCGAGAACAGCCAAACTAATGCACAGGGCAATTGACCCCATGATTACTACGGGGAAGATATAGAGGAGGTCATTCGGCCAAGCGGGTTCGCCGTAGTAGTTATGACCCATTCCCTTGGCGAGTTTTTCGCGTAACTTTGGATCGGTTAGATCCGGCTTTTTGACAGTTGCCATCGTTAGATTATTCTCCTTAATCAACAAAGGTCAGCAGGCAGATAACGGTTAGCTTTTAGCTCAACTTTCATTATCCTTGATGAAAGCTCCAGGAGAAATGATCCTGAGAGCTAATCGCTAGCTGCTAAGGTTGATTTACAACGGACCAGAAATGCCCTGCTTGCGAATCATGATGAAATGTAGCAGCATGAAGACCGCAATCAGCCAAGGTAGAACGAAGGTATGTGCGCTGTAGTAGCGAGTCAGGGTGCCTTGCCCAACAGCTGCACCTCCACGGAGGAGTTCGACGATTAATGGACCAACCAAGGGAATCGCATCGGGGACGCCAGAGACAATCTTGACAGCCCAGTAACCAACTTGATCCCAAGGCAGTGAATAGCCAGTAACGCCAAACGAAACGGTGATTACTGCCAGAATCACACCCGTCACCCAAGTCAACTCACGGGGCTTTTTGAAACCGCCAGTGAGGTAAACGCGGAAGACGTGCAAAATCATCATCAGCACCATCATGCTGGCAGACCAGCGATGGATGGAACGGATGAGCCAGCCAAAGTTCACCTCAGTCATTAGATACTGCACGGAGGAGAAGGCTTCGGTGACCGTCGGTCTGTAGTAAAAAGTCATTGCAAATCCAGTGGCAAACTGGATTAAAAAGCAAACGAGAGTAATCCCGCCGAAACAGTAAAAAATATTAACATGCGGTGGTACATATTTTGTGGTAACGTCATCGGCTAGTGCCTGAATTTCTAGACGCTCCTCAAACCAATTGAAGACTTTTGAGTCCGTTACTTGCTTAGAAAACATGAAGCCAGAATTCCTAAAAGGATATTGCTGTATTTGACGTGTTTGCCCCTGGTAGGCAGTGTGACGCAGGGGAGATTTTCATTGCTTTGCAATGATGAGGAAGAGCTAACCGCTGTTGCGGAACTTACACAAATCTGATCGGACTCCCGACCGAGTTTGATGTTCTCTCTACAAGAAATGTAACATAGCCTGCAAGGGGTGGACATTGCTAGCTATTAACTCTCATGCCTCGTGAGAGGGTGCAAGTAGAAGATGATCTTGGGAGATGTATATTTTATGCCCTTTTGTTCTCTCAGGGTCTGCCACTCTGGAAAATGAGGGAATCAAAGCCTGAAGTGAAAATTTTGGTCATGCGCAAACGAGCTTTCTGGGTCGGACTCTTACTAATCTTCCAAATCATTTTCTTGTCAGCTTGGTGGACACCATCGGCGTCGGCTTTTACAGAGGAGCAAAAGCTCTTCTCCCAAGCGTGGCGAATTGTCAGCCAAGCGTATTTAGATGACTCTTTTAACCATCAAAACTGGTGGGCACTGCGCGAGAAGGTGCTGAAACAGCGGCTGGACGACCGCGACGCGACCTATGCAGCGATTCAGAAAATGCTAGAGAGTCTGGACGACCCTTTTACGCGATTGTTGAAACCGAGCCAATATCGGAGTTTGCAAGTCAATACATCAGGGGAACTATCGGGGGTGGGGCTGCAAATTGCTCTGGATGCTGAGACTGGGGAATTGCAAGTGGTAGCCCCAATTGCGGGTTCACCAGCAGACCAGGCAGGAATTCAACCCCGCGATCGCATTTTGGAAATTGACGGCGTACTCACCTCAAACCTAACGCTGGACGAAGCCGCTGCCCGAATGCGCGGTGCTATTGGCACAAGCGTTAAGCTCAAAATTCAAGCCAAGCAAGGAGAACCAAAATCCGTTGAGCTAATCCGCGATCGCATTGCTCTCAACCCCGTCTATGCTGTGTTGGATTCCCAGCCAGACGGTGTTCCAGTCGGTTACATTCGTCTGACGCAATTCAGTGCCAATGCCACAGCAGAAGTAGCAGATGCCATTAACCAACTAGAGAAACAGGGCGCAGATGCCTACGTTCTTGACCTGCGGAATAATCCGGGTGGTCTGTTGCAAGCAGGCATTGAAATTGCCCGCCTCTGGATGGATCAAGGCACGGTTGTCTACACCGTCAATCGGCAAGGGACGCTAGGTAGCTTTGAAGCCAATGGACCTGCTCTTACAGATGACCCATTAGTCGTTTTAGTGAATCAAGGAACCGCTAGCGCTAGTGAGATTCTGGCTGGAGCACTACAGGATAACGGCAGAGCGAAACTCGTGGGTGAAAAAACCTTTGGCAAAGGCTTAATCCAATCGTTGTTTGACCTTTCTGATGGGTCGGGATTGGCAGTGACGGTTGCCAAGTACGAAACGCCGAACCACCGAGATATTCATAAACTGGGTATCAGACCAGACTTAGAAGTGGCATTAGAACCCATTACTCTCGACCAGGTAGGTAGTGGGGCAGACCAACAATATCAGACAGCCGTGAAGCTATTGAAAAGTAATTCTGTAGTTGCTGATGCCGCCTAAGTGATTCGGTAGGTGATTGTAGGGGCGAAGTATCCTTCGCCCCTACAGCTAACATTGAAGATTACAAAGTAATTTCTACCTGTTGCTGGGCTGTCAAATCTAACTGTGATAATCGCTGGTAGGCGCGATCAATAACGCCTTTGCCACGCAAAAAACCGATATTAGCACCTGGACAAATAAATTCTAGACTCGTCGCCGTAAAGCGATCGCACAGGGACTGAACGCTTTGAAGCTGACGAGGCCAGTGAAAGGTTTTCGATGTCCGTAGAGGCATCAGTTCTCCTTGCGGGTTTGCCAGTAAATGACGACCAGAAAAGAGAACGCCACCACAACTGTTGTAGTAAAGACAAGAGGAACCTGGCGAGTGACCGGGCGTCCAGATAGCGCGGCAGTTTGGTGTAAGGATAAACTCGTGTTGGAAAGGGGTTATGTCTAGTCCTGGTAGCAGGTAAGCTTCTTGTTCTTGAATTAGGATTTTGCACCCTAGAGTATCCTGAATTTCCCGCGCTCGGCTAAGGCCTCCTCTATGAGTAAGAAAGAGGAACGAGACTCCCCCTTGCTCCCGTAAAAATTGCTGGTTGGTTTCGTTCCACAAGGGACAATCGATCAGGAGGTTGTCGGCATTTTCTACAATAAGATATGCCGTGCCACCCAAGGTGTCTCGATTGGGTGGAAAGGCAAAAATGTTATCGAGAATAAGGCGTGGTGATTTGAGTGCAGCGGTTCGTCGGTTCGACGGTGAGCTTTGAGGAGGAATGAAGTTGCCCTTTTGTGGGAAATCGGGTTGCACAATGCTTGTATGCCTTTAGTTTTTAACGGACGGTACTGACCAACGCCTGCGATCGCTCCTTTACACCAATTGTTTTTTATACATCATGGAACGCTGGTTGCTCCTAATTTTACTAGGTCTTTTCACCTACTTCATTGTGAAGCGCAGTGTTGTCACCATCACTAAAACGCCAGTTTGGCTATTGTGGCTGGTGATGATGACACCCGCGCTGGTTTGGAGTGGTTGGACTCTGGTCAATGGTCCGGATACACCCATGCCACCACTGCTAGTGCTTGGCCCCTTTGTGGTTTGCCCACTGTTTTACTGGTTATTGGTTCAGTGGGGACGGCGAGATCTGGCTCCGTCAACGCCAGAAAGTGAGAGGACGAGTCAAACTTCAACCCCGACGCCAGCAGTTTCAGCAGCGAAAGAGGAATCAACACTGCGTCCAATTAGTAAACAGGAAGAAACAGAACTTAGAAATTGTTTTCCCTGGGGAGTTTACTATCTCCAGAACGTCGAGTACCGTCCTCAAGCTGTTTTGTGTCGCGGCAAACTACGAACTAACCCGGAGTCAGCCTATAAAACGGTGCGGGAAAACATTGAAGCGGAATTTGGCGATCGCTTTTTTGTAATCTTTCAAGAAAGCCTCAACGGCACGCCATTTTTTGCTCTGGTTCCGAATCCCCAAGCCAAACCGAAGGACGGACGGGCGTCTGAACCCTTAACGCGACCGTTTTTAGCGTTGGGGCTGCTGTTAATTACATTGTTTACCACTACCGCAATTGGGGCGGAAATTGCTGGCGTCTCTGCCAAACAGCTAGAAGCTGACCTATCTGTATTACTGCAAGGACTGCCCTATGCTTTAGCCTTGATGGCAATCCTCAGCATTCACGAACTGGGTCATTACCTGGCGGCAAGGTTCTACAAGGTGCGCACCACGCTACCCTACTTTATTCCCGTACCCTTTTTCTTGGGGACATTTGGGGC
>JALYGX010000110.1 GCA_030776905.1 Cyanobacteriota bacterium
GTAGTAGACGACGAACCAGACAATCTGGATTTACTCTACCGCACTTTCCGACGAGATTTTAACGTGCTCAAAGCTGAGAGCGGGATTCGCGCCTTGGAAGTCCTCGGCATCGAAGGCGAGGTCGCTGTGATCATTTCCGACCAGCGGATGCCCCAGATGAATGGGACAGAATTCTTGAGTAAGACGGTTGACCGCTTCCCAGAGACAATCCGCATCCTGTTAACTGGCTATACAGATGTTGAAGATTTAGTGGAAGCAATTAACTCAGGCAAGGTATTTAAGTACATCACCAAACCTTGGAACCCGGAGAATTTAAAAGCCGTCGTTCAACAAGCTGCCGACACTTACCGCGTACTCAAGAAAAGAACCGATGAACTCCGCCGCTCCTTACGACGAGAAGAACTATTCAATGCGGTGACAACAGCGATTCGCGAGTCCCTGGACTATGGCAGTATGCTGCAAACGGTTGTCACTACAATTGGTCAAACCTTTGAAGCGACGGGTTGCATTCTCCGACCTGTAGATGGCGAGCAGCTAATGCTAGTGTCGTTCTCTTACCAGGCGGATAGCGAAGCTGAAACATCACCGCTACCCGATACTGACTCAATCTTTCAGCATGTCTTAGAAAATCGCCAGACACAGCTTCTAAAAGACGAAACCGACAGTACTAATTCAGTGCATCTTGTCGTCCCTCTGGTCTGCCAGCAACAGCTTTTGGGGGTTCTATCTCTCTATCAGCAAGGAAGTAGTCACTCTTGGGCTTCTGAAGACGTTCAGTTGATTGAAGCTGTTTCTGAGCAGGCAGCTTTGGCAATTTCCCAAGCAAAACTCTACCAACGCACTCAGCTACAAGCCCAACAGATGCGTGCTGAGTTAGAGGTGGCTCGTCAAATCCAAAATAATCTGCTACGTCAAAGTTGGCCAGATGTTGAAGGCGTTCGGGTACAAGCTCACTGTTACCCGGCGCGAGAAGTGGGGGGAGATTTTTTTGAAGTCTACGTTCATCCTCAAGGAGATATCTGGCTGGCAGTGGGCGATGTCTCTGGCAAAGGCGTTCCTGCTGCTTTATTCATGGCAAGTGCAATTTCGCTCTTGCGGCGGGAACTGGCTCAAGAGATATCTCCAGAACCAGAGGTTGTGATGCAAAATCTCAATAGCACCATGTCAGACAACCTCGTCAGTACCAACTGTTTCATCACAATGGTGCTAGCTCGCTATACTCCAACCTCACGCCAATTCGTTTATGCTAATGCGGGACATATTTATCCCATCGTCTGGTCGCACCATATGGTAGTTCCACAGCAGGCAGCACGGGAAAACTCAGCGCTCGTAGAACCCAATTATCTGAAGGTTCGTGGCGTACCCTTAGGAATTTTACCGATTTGGAAAGCTCGAGCAGGGGTTTTAACTTTAGATACGGGTGAAATTTTGCTGCTAACCAGTGATGGAGTGACAGAAGCAACAGTCACACAGCCGGTAGGCACGGCACAAAACACAGAGCAGAGCAGTAGTCCGATGCTTAATCAATCAGGTCTTTGGCAACTCGTGCTTCAGGAGCCTGCACCCTTTGATTTAACGAATTTATTAGCTCACATTCGAGAACGGACTAACAATGTTCAGGAAGACGACCAAACTATACTCTCTTTGGAGGTTCTGTAGTCAATGAAAACGGAGTTGCACGTACCGAGTGATTTGAAGTTTCTGGGTATCGTGGAAAATTGGCTGCTGGGCACTTTGGAAGTAGAGTTAGGCGACTCTGTGGATTGGTCGCGTCAATCTAATCGTTTGCGGTTGGCGTTAGTGGAAGCCTACTCCAACGTAGTACGTCATGCTCATCGGGACCAACCTACTTTACCAGTCTTGATTCGTCTGGAACTTAAAGAGCGGGATTTAATATTAGAGATTTGGGATCATGGTAAAGGATTTGACTTATCCACTTATCTGCCACCCAATCCAGGCGATAAACAGGAAAGTGGTTATGGCTGGCTGATTATGAATCGGCTGATGGATCGAGTTGAGTATCGCTTGCAGGTGAATGGTCGTAATTGTCTGAAGTTAGAAGCCAATTTACCGAAAGCTGAAAAATCCTAGGGTTCCTATAAGAACTCCTCCAACTTTTGTAGTTCTCTTGCTATTGGTCATTGGTCATTAGTCCTTTGTTAGCTACGGCTGATGGCTAATGACTGGCAACGATATAGACTTGCTATCTTCCTATCGACGGAGATTGAGTAGTTCTTGGGGAGAGGCTAATAGCTTAATTTTGGTAAACAGAATTTCCTGTTCTGGACTGAGAACAAATATCCAAGAAACATTGACACCAAACACAGAAGTCTGTACTTTACCAGTAACCTGAATCTCAGTTTGGTTATCTTCCAGTATTTCAGCAATTCCCTTCCGGGGAGAGAGCTTCATTCCCTTCGCTTCAGCTTCTAGGTAAGATGCGATCGCTTCTCGTCCTGCGATGGGTTGCTCAAACGGTGGCTGCATCACACCGACTTCGGCAAACAAAGCCGCTGTTGCTTCATACTCGCCCGCGTTCATCGTTTCAAAGTAACGCACTACCACTGATTCAGTAATTCCTTCGATAGTTAAGTCAGTGGTAGAAGCTGATTCGGGAGTTGGAGTTGCGTCGTTGGCAATTGTCATCAGATTTCTCTCTCATCATGAAATCAGTATCAAGCAGAAAGGCAGGTTTACACCTGCCCTTCTAGATGGATTTTGCCGAACTTTGTATTCTACTTACGAATCAGGTTTAGTAGTTCTTTGGGAGAGGCTAGCAAGTCTATCGCTACAAAGAAAATCTTGCCTTGGGGATCTAATAAGAAGCGCCACGCAATGTTCATACCCACGTTGTTACCAAACCAAGGAGTTTCTACTTTACCTGTGACTTTAATCTGCGTGTAGCCATTTTCTATGGTTTCGGCTACACCCCGCTCTGGCATCATCTTAAGTCCCACACATTCTTCACGCATATAGGTGAGAATAGCTGCCTTGCCGACTATCGGCTTCTGGAATGGGGGTTGCAGGGCACCTTCTTCAGCAAATAGACCCACAGCAGGCGTGAAGTCAAATGCATTCATGTAGTCAATGTAGTTCAATACCGTGTAATTGTTGATGCCCTCAATCTTGGTCTGAACACGTTCAGCTAGTGCTTTTGGTGTGCTGCGGGGGGCTTCGCGTTTTGCGTAATCCTCGCTGAGAGCTGGGTCGTATCCCATGTTAACTACGGTATTACGCAATACTGTGATTTGCTGACCGGGATCGAGTTTCTTGATAGTTTCTAGCACGGCAACAGCATCAGAACTCATTTTATAACCAGGGGGGATAGGAGCGACTAAGCCCTGTTTCATCAACTGTCCTAATTCATACCAGAAACCCAGCTTGGTGTTGACACGGAAGGAGGAATAGGTACGACCGATAGGAGTGTCAGCATTGCTTGCCAAATCATACATGGCTTGCGATTGAGCCGCTCCAGGCATTCGCTTGATTTCGTCTAGTAAACCTTCCGCTAGAACCATGCTGGCGGCTCCTGTGGCGGCGGGAGTAATGGAAATACCCATTTCGGTGTAGGCAAACCAGAGTAATGCCAGTTGATCCTCAACGCTGAGTTTATTGAATGCTTCTGTGGTTGCTGGAACCGCATTAGCAATTTGAGTACTAGGGAAAATGCCTTGAGCCGACTCGATGGTATAAGTCATGATTTTGCAAAAAACCCTTTAGTGTTGAGCTGTTAATCAGTTTGAGGTGCGTATCTCTCTTGTTTGCCCTCTTCAATTTCATATTGCAACGTTTTGTTAAAAATTGCAAATAATTATTACGAATAATAACCATAGGAATCCAAATTGCTATAATGACAGGTTTGGGTTGAATGTCATTGAAGCGTGAATGCATCTGTAAGTAGCAGCCAGTTGAAGGAAAAAGCCCAGTCTCTGGGTTTTCATGCCTGTGGAATTGCGGCTGTGGATACCGACGCAGATGGATTAGCAGTAAGCCGTCTCAAGGCATGGCTAGCGTTAGGGTATCAAGCTGACATGGCATGGATGGACAACCCTAGGCGCTTTGATATCCGTGCCTGTATGCCAGAGGTACAGTCTGTAATTTGTGTTGCCCTCAACTATTACACCCCTCATCAACGTCCTGAAGGCAAGGAATATGCCAAAATCTCCCGCTATGGCTGGGGGCGAGATTACCACAAGGTAATGCACAAAAAGTTGAAGGCATTTGCCAACTGGTTGGAAGAGCAAGGTGCAGGTATCCAAGCTCGCTACTATGCTGATACAGGGCCAGTACAAGATAAAGTCTGGGCCGAGCGCTCAGGAATCGGTTGGATCGCAAAAAATGGTAATGTAATTACAAGAGAGTATGGTAGTTGGGTGTTTTTGGGAGAAGTTTTAACTAACCTGGCATTGACTCCAGACACTCCCTACACTCAACATTGCGGTAACTGTACTCGTTGTCTTGATGCCTGTCCTACGGGTGCGATCGCCGAACCGTTTGTCGTTGATGCCAGTCGGTGCATTGCCTATCATACAATAGAGAACCGGGCTGAGGAATTACCGGAGGCGATTACATCCCATCTAGAAGGCTGGGTTGCAGGTTGCGATATCTGCCAGGATGTCTGTCCCTGGAACCAACGCTTTGCTAAAGAAACGGATGTTGCAGAATTTCAGCCCTACCCTTGGAATGTCGCTCCAAAGCTTACTGAACTAGCAAACCTCCCGGATGAGGAGTGGAATCAGCGCTTCCCAGCGTCCGCGCTGCGGCGGATTAAGCCAGAAATGCTGCGGCGAAATGCCCAAGCCAATCTTAAAGGCTCTGAGGCATGTAGCTGATGATTATTAACAGTCCGAGCCTATCTAAATGAGTGTAAAAGTAATTATTTTTGATTTTGATGGCACCCTTGCTGATACGCTCGATGCCATTGTCGGTATTACGAACCGTTTAGCTAAAGAATATGGCTATAAGCCGACAGCTCCTGAGGAACTCGCTCAAATCAGAAATATGAGTTCTAGGGAGATTGTTAAGCAATCCGGTATTTCAATTTTTAAAATACCTTTTCTTCTTAAGAAGATTAAATCGGATTTACGTGATGATATTCAAGAAATAAAACCTGTATTAGGAATTAAAGAAGCGCTGACTAAATTAAAAAGCGAAGGAAATTACCTGGGAATATTGACTTCCAACTCTGAAGAGAACGTTAGAGCTTTTCTTAAAAAGCATGATATGCAGAATTTATTCAGCTCGATTTATTCAGAGACAACGCTTTTTAGTAAACATAAAGTTCTCAATAGATTTATCAAGCAAAATAATTTAATTCCTGAAGACGTTATCTATGTAGGCGATGAAACCAGAGATATTGAGTCGTCAAAAAAAATTCATGTTAAGGTCATCGCAGTTAGCTGGGGATTTAATTCACGAGAAGCGTTAGCTAAACAAAATCCCGATTTTCTGATTCACCAGCCTAGTGAACTAATTGAGATTATGGGAAACCTACAGCAAATTGTTTTGTAAGGTATAGCCGTAGTCACATCGGTTAGCTCCGTGTTGATCGCAAAAGCGCTCGCCTCTGGTACAGCGCAGCGGTGGCTAGCGTTAGCTTAAGCAAGGCGTTAGCCAACTGAGTCCCTTAATTGCCATTCCTTTAGGTGTACTGGTATATGGGTGTCTTGGATGCTCACATTGCCGCTCGCGGCAGTACTAAGTGCTATTCTCTATAAGTTGCTGCATCATTGAATGGTTTCAAGCTAACAGTATCGTATTTCGCCTACCCTCAAAATGGAGGACATAAAGCGCTCAGGCGTTGAGATGCCTAACAAACTACCAGAGTTGTTAACTTTCCTATGCAAGTTTCTACAGATACCGTTCAAACAACGCTAGCATCGTCAGTCGAGACGATCGCCTTAGATGTCGGTGGGATGAAGTGTGCTGGTTGCGTCAGTGTTGTTGAACGGCAACTGGGTCAGCATCCAGGCGTCTTAAAAGCCCGCGTCAATTTGCTAACAGAGGTAGCGGTTGTCGAGTGCGAAGCCGGTAAAGTTGAACCAGCGGTGCTAGCTGAACAGTTAACCTCGACAGGCTTCCCCACTCAACCCCGTTCTTCCCAGATTAATAAGACGGCTAGTCCTCAAGATACTCTGACGCCTGCCCAACGGCGCGAACGAGAAAGCCAAGAACAAGTGCGAAGGCTGATAGTTGCAGCCGTCCTGATCTTCCTATCAACAGCAGGGCATATCGGTCATTGGGTTGGCGCACCAATGTTACCCGTATTGAGCAATATCTGGTTCCACTGGGGTCTGGCAACTCTAGCCTTGCTGGGACCTGCGCGTACCATCTTGGTGGACGGGTGGCGGGGTTTGTGGCATCAAGCTCCTAATATGAATACCTTAGTGGGGCTGGGTACGTTGACGGCGTACATCACTAGCTTTGTGGCATTGCTCTTTCCCGCATTGGGCTGGGAATGCTTCTTTGACGAACCCGTGATGTTGTTGGGCTTTATCCTTTTAGGTCGCACCTTGGAGCAACAGGCGCGGCGTCAGGCAACAGCGGCGTTTGAGTCGTTATTAGCATTACAGCCTCAGGTAGCGCGTTTGATCGGGAAATCAACAACTGCCTCGGCGACCGAACAAGCAGGGATTGAGATTCCGGTTGAGCAAGTCCGTGTCGGTGAATGGTTACGAGTCTTGCCGGGAGAAAAAATTCCCGTAGATGGCGAGGTGGTTGCGGGTCAGTCATTGGTGGATGAATCGATGCTGACAGGGGAACCGTTGCCAGTATTAAAGCAATTAGGAGATACGGTTACGGCGGGTACGTTGAATCAGTCGGGAGCGATCGCACTGAAAGCCACTCGCACGGGTGAGAAGACAACACTGGCGCAAATTGTTGCCTTAGTTGAAGAAGCCCAAACCCAGAAAGCACCCATACAGAATCTAGCGGATACGGTGGCTGGGTATTTTACCTATGGTGTTTTGGTGATCGCGTTCTTGACGTTCCTATTTTGGTACGTTGCGGGAACTAAAATCTGGCCTGACATCTTGCCACCGATGGCAGACTCAATGGGGCACATGATGGTTCAGCCGCCTTCTCCCTTGCTTTTGAGCTTGAAGTTAGCGATCGCTGTTTTAGTGATTGCCTGTCCCTGTGCCCTCGGTCTAGCAACCCCGACCGCAATTCTGGTAGGTACAAGTATTGGTGCTGAACGGGGATTGCTAATCAAAGGCGGCGATATTTTGGAACGGGTTCATCAACTCGATACGGTGGTGTTTGATAAAACGGGAACGCTCACTAGCGGTCAACCTACTGTTACAGATTGCCTGCCGCTTTCTGGAGAGGGGTTGTTCGACAGTGCCCAGTCTACTCAAGACTCTCTACTTCAACTGGCAGCTACTGTAGAACGAGGTACGTCTCATCCTTTAGCCTCTGCTATTATTGCTGCCGCTGTTGAGCAGCAGCTAACGATTTTAGAGGCTCAAGAGTTTCATACAGAACCAGGACTGGGAATATCGGCGCGGGTGGAAAATCAGCGAGTCTTGCTGGGAAATGCGGACTGGTTAAGTCAGCAAGGCGTGACAATTAGCGATTTAGCTCAGCATCAGGTTCAGGCACTGGCAGAAGCAGGGAAAACTGTGGTTTACGTTGCCGCTAACGGTACTCTTGCCGGAGCGCTCGCGGTGACAGATGTCCTTAGATCTGATGCGAAAGACACGGTGGCACGGCTCAAAGCGATGGGATTCCGGGTGATGTTGCTAACGGGCGACCAACCTAACTCTGCCACGGCTGTGGCTCAACAGCTCTCAATTCAACCCGATCATGTAATTGCTGGGGTTCGTCCCGATGGCAAGGCAGAAGCAATTGCCCACCTGCAAGCTCAGGGACGGCGCGTGGCAATGGTCGGGGATGGCATCAATGATAGCCCAGCCCTAGCTCAAGCCGATGTCGGTATTGCCCTGCAAACAGGAACCGATGTGGCAGTGGAAACGGCAGGAATTATTTTGATGCGCGACCGTTTACTCGATGTCGTTGAAGCCATTGAGCTTTCACGCGCCACCTTCAACAAAATTCGTCAGAATCTCTTTTGGGCATTTGGTTACAACATTTTAGGAATACCCGCCGCCGCTGGTATGCTTCTACCTGCTTTTGGCATTATCCTCAGTCCTGCTGCCGCTGGAGCGCTAATGGCTTTCAGCTCTGTTAGTGTGGTTACTAACTCGCTTTTACTACGTCGTGCATTCAAAGCCCAAAACTGAAGTTTCTCCTCGATACTGAGGATTAAACCCATATGCCACAATAGATGATGAAACATTTTCAACACTAGGCACCATTCAGGGCGATCAACTATTTTTGCCCTTCCTAACAATTCAGGAAAATTATCGCCGTGGAGTTTGTTCGCTTGGTTCCACCAATGCTTATGATTAGTAGTTGAGGGAACGCCCGATTGAGGGTCGGCGATCGGGGTACTTTTCACAAAGTTAAGGAAAGCTGGTTAAAACGTGTGCCAATCTGACTAAGTAAGAGCGTTTTCCTGACCTAATTGCACTCTTTATCATTATTTTTCGATGGCTGCACCACAAAATCAAAACCATTTATTAATTATCGAAGACGACAGGGGACGTAAGGAATTTCCTTTAGAAGAGCCTGTATATTCCATTGGCAGAGATCCAAAGTGTGATATCCGTCTATTTTCACAGTTTGTCTCTCGTCGGCACGCTACATTAGTACGGCGACATCGTGAGGACGGCAGCCCCTATTACCGAATTGTCGATGGTAACCTCAAAGGCAAGCCCAGTGCTAACGGACTGTTAATTAATGGAAAAAAACTCCAAGCCCACGATCTTGAAGATGAGGATGAAGTTGTGTTTGGCCCGCAAGTAAGTGCCAAGTATTATTTGCTAAAGCGGGAACCCGGTGCAACTGGTCCACTTGATGAGTTTGACATTACCTTGATTAGCCCTGGCATGATGATTGGCGATCCAGACGAATAAAACTATTGGAAGTAAGTGCCACTGGGACTGTACTCAGCGGCAAGCCAGTAATTATCCAATCACGCTTTCCACGAGTTGCCAATGCTTGTTTTCAGCGACAGCCTCCTGCACCAGATCAAACATTTGACGGCAATGGTTGTCCACCTGGAGCGGCAACTCTTCATTTTTAATTACAAAATTCATCCGTACTTCTTGAGCGGTAGCCGTTGATTTGTCAATTAAGACTTCCACGGTCACCAACTTAGCAAAGGCAACCCGACCGGGAATTTCCCGTGCCATCAGGTAGTCCCCAGTGTCATAGATAATGTCAAAATTGCAGGATTGCAAGACCTCAATCAGCGATTGCTGAAGGCGATCGAGGGAAACTGCAACTGTAAAAGAGCATGTATAACGAGCCATATATAACCCTGGGCGTCATGATAGCTAGACCCTCTTATCATATCCAACCTCTGTTCGTGGTCAGGATAGGAGCGTCAGATTATAAGCTGGAACCGAACTGTAATCAGCTACCAGCATCTTAACGGTTTATCCGGATAAAGGTTACCAGAAAACTGTAGCCTTCAATGCTACTCTGACTTGGTAAAACCTTAAATAAAGATTGTTATCAAGCTTCATGATAAGGAAGAGGGAATGCAAGGGTTGCTAATTGTATTTGAAGGAGTTGAAGGCAGCGGCAAAACTACGCAAATGCGGCGATGCTCAGACTGGCTGCAAGGGAGTAGCATCGGCTCAGATTTGGCGGTTAAGGGTGAAGAGATGCCAGTGGTTGTTACCAGAGAACCGGGCGGCACGTCATTAGGTTTGGGGCTACGCAAACTCTTGCTGGAGGAAGGAGATAGGCAAGAGAACCCTACCCCTACAGCCTCGCCGATACAAGACCGAGCAGAACTTTTGATGTATGCTGCCGATCGCGCACAGCACGTCGAGGAATTTCTCAAACCCCAACTGGCATCAGGCGCAATTATTTTATGCGATCGCTACACAGATTCTACCGTAGCCTACCAGGGTTACGGACGGGGTCTTGACCTGAAATTAATCCAGCAGCTTAACCAAATTGCGACAGATGGATTAGAAAGCAACCTGACACTCTGGTTGGATGTTGATGCCGAAATGGGCTTAAAGCGGGCACGCGAACGGGGGACGGCTGACCGCATTGAGCAAGCTGACTTAGCCTTTCACAAACGAGTGCAGCAGGGATTTGCGGAATTAGCTGCCTTGCATCCCCAACGCATTGTCAGGATCGATGCCAGTCAGAGTAAGGAAGACGTGCATTTGGCAATTCAGGAGATTTTGTGTCAACGGTTTAGCTCATGGTTCCAGACGCTTTCGCAACCCTTGTAGGGCAAGACCAAGCGATCGCCTTATTGCAAGGAGTGATCGCCTGTGGGCGCATTGCCCCAGGTTATCTGTTTGCTGGTCCTCCCGGTGTCGGGCGGCGTCTAGCGGCGCGAGGATTCATCGAACTGTTGTTTTGTACGCCTATCCCTGCTGACAAGCAACCCTCGGTACAAAGACGCCTACGACAGGGTAACCATCCGGACGTGCTGTGGGTAGAGCCAACGTATCTCCACAATGGTACGCGCCTATCGGTTGCCGAAGCTGCACAAAAAGGTCTAACTCGCAAGGCTCCACCTCAAATTCGCTTGGAACAAATTCGGGAAATCGCTCAGTTTCTCAGTCGTTCTGCTTTGGAGGCATCGCGAAAGGTGGTGGTACTGGAACAGGCAGAGACAATGGCAGAGTCCGCCGCAAATGCCTTACTCAAGACGCTGGAAGAACCGGGACAAGCGACATTAATTTTGATTGCTCCCAGCGTTGAGTCATTATTGCCAACGCTAGTTTCTCGCTGTCAGCGGATTCCGTTTTATCGGTTGGCACGGGAAAATATGGAAATGGTGCTGCAACAAACGGGGCATCAGGAGATTCTTGAGGCGTCTTCGGTATTGGCACTCGCACAAGGCAGTCCTGGGGAAGCAATCACAGCCTTTGAGCAACTTCAAGCCATTCCCCCTGAATTGCTTGCTCAACTCACCAAAGTACCTAAAACACCCCGCAAGGCTTTGGAACTTGCCAAGGAAATTGATAAAACCCTAGATAATGAAGCTCAGTTGTGGTTGGTGGATTATTTACAACACACTTACTGGCAGCAATTCTTGGTAGGGACGATTCACCAATCACCCCTACAAAACCTAGAAAAAGCCCGAAAATACCTCCTTAGCTACGCTCAACCGCGACTTGTCTGGGAAGTAACCCTATTAGAGTTGAGTCAAGCGGCTATGTAATGTAACCTCATTTGGTGAAAATAGAAAAGACTCTGGGTGCTGTCTATACAGTGTGCGCCTATTCCCATGAATTACAAACACTTCCGTTCCTTTCAATATCTCGATCAAACCCAGCTGCAAAACTTCGTTAGTGCTTGTCAGCGACTAATTATCCCTCCCGGCGAACAGATTGTGCAGCAAAACTCACAGGGGAAGAAGATTTTCTTTATCTTGGAAGGAGAAGTCCGCGTCTTCCTCGATACCCCTACCGGAGAAAAGGAGCTGGCTCAGGTGGTGGCACCGACAGTGGTAGGAGAAATTAGCTTTTTCAGCGGTGAGCCGAATTCTGCCAATGTAAAAACACTGACACAAGTACGGGCGCTGGTAATGCCGTTTGAAGTACTGCGGCAGCGTTTGCAACAGGGGGATGCAGCTTCCTCAATGGTGGTGTTGAATATGGGAGAAGCGATCGCTCAACGAGCTTCAGCAATGACACGCAAAATCTCAGAATTGTATTGCAGCCAGCCTGATACTCAACTCACAGAACTCCAAAGTACCACTAAAGCTCTTTTTGGGGAGTGGAGTTTCCTTTGAGTTAATTATCATTGTGTCATCTGAATGCACTTTGACAAGGTCAGCCTCAAACTCTAGACTCGGCTGGTGTAATTTGGTAGTGCCGCTTCAAGTATCGGTACACCAAGCCCCAGCGGCGAATCGATTGTCGATTCAGTACCTCATTAACATACTGATTTAACATCTAGACAAGTCTTTAGATAGACGAGCCAGAAAACCAATAGAGCTAGTTTTTTAAAGAGAAGCTTCAATCACTACGTCTACTAATTTAGACCTAGCTTCTTCCGGTTCAAATTTCACTAACAAAACAACATTGGTTCAGTTTTTACGAGATGGATTGAAACCTCGTAATATTTGCAGCTTAATAATCAGGATACTGCCATGAGCGCACCTACTCGGAGAATTTCAATCAAACAACTAGTTAGCTTAATAACCATTGCTAGCACTGGTGTTTTCCTCTGCTTTCCAGCATCAGCACTCAACAATTCTAACCCTGGTAGCTTGAAGGAATCTTTCAATAATCGCAGTGCTAATTCTACGGCTAGAAGTAGACAATTATTAGCTCAGGGTACGTCAGGCACAGGTACAGGTACAGGCACGGGTACAGGCACGGGTACAGGCACGGGTACAGGCACGGGTGGCACCGGTACGGGTACAGG
>JALYGX010000111.1 GCA_030776905.1 Cyanobacteriota bacterium
CTGCCAAACTCTTCATCTAATCCTCTGGAGCTGCCAGTATCCGCAACACCCTGTCAACATTGGTCAAATCACCGACAAGCCTTCGCACAGGCTCAGGCCAAACTCTAAGGAGTGTCGGGGTGGCTGAGATTTGATTAGCTTCTGCCTGATCGGGGTGCTTGAAAACGTCAATGACTTTTAAGGTGTAAGGATAAGAAAGAGAACTTTCTAACAACTGGTGCAGGCTCTTAAGAGTATGCTCAGTTGCCGCACTGTGCCCAGAAACAAACAACCGTAACACATAGCTCTCAGCACGTTGTGGGTGGGAGTGAATGCCGATTTCTTCAGGATTGTTGTGTTTTTGCGGCTCTGGAACCGCTGCCTCAACATTAGTCTGGACGGCCTCTGATGGAGCAGCAGTAAAGTGGGAAACAATAGCGTCTTGTTTAACAGGGTCTTCTTCGTGCTCCCGTCCCTTGGGAGAACCTGGAGGGTAACGTTCCATATTCGCCAAGTGTTCTTTGTTAGCAAAGCGCGGTGCGGTAGCGTCAAAGGAGTAGGGATAAGGGTAGGATAAGCGATCGCTACGCTCAAAGCGCACGATTAAGTCGTGGTCTTCCCAGAGTTGGGGGAACTGGTGACGATAAGTTTCCAGCACGATAGGATCGCATGACTCTTCCTGCCACGGAGCGACCTGCCAAACCAAGCTTCCAGTACCGAATACGACATTGAGGAGTGCCTGATGATGTTGTACTGGTTGATAAATTTCCGCTGAAGTGCGCAACTGATGGGTTCGAGCGTCGATCCAGCGATCAATTGTAGCCGTGTAGCCCGGTACTAGAAAATGAGGTGGTTCCGGTAACCTCAATAGTTCTTGTAGACCCGCACATAAATGTAGATGCCAGTGGCCCTGCTTAGTAGGATCGATGCCATAAATTAAATCTCCCCCCGGCGTGAACAGTGCAATGCCTTTAAATAGCTGGGGGAAGAGTGGTTTGTCCAATTTCAATGGCGAAAACTAGGGGCTAGAACGTGGAAAAGGTATGAAAGGAAAGATTAATTTCCACTTTCTCAGAGGGAGGTGAACCTTCCCTGTCTTAGTTTTATTTGACTTTTTTTCATAACCTCTGCCTGCAACCTAGCCGGACCAATCCTAAACACGACCGCGCAACATCATTGCCATCTCGTTCTGAGTTGGAGACATCTCAAGAGCCGTTTCCTCAGTAATGCGCCCTTCTTGATAAAGGTTAAACAAGGATTTATTCATGGTAACCATGCCGTCATATTCACCCTCATCCATAAGAGGTAAAATTTCGTCATTTTTACCTTTCAGGATATAATCCTTAATCGCCTCCGTGTTAATCAGGATATCGTGAAAAGCAGCACGCTTACCATCGGTGGTGCGGCACAATCCTTGGGCAATGATCGCTACTAGAGATTCGGCGATCGCTGCCCGCATTGCAGGCTGCTCTTCAGCCGGATAGAGGGTGAAAATCCGTTCTAGGGTTTTCACAGCACTGTTGGTGTGCAGCGTACCCATAACCAAGTGACCAGTCTGAGCGGCTTTCAAAGCGGTGTTGACGGTTTCTTTATCCCGCATTTCCCCAACCAGAATCACATCAGGGTCTTCCCGCAAAGAGGCTTTTAAGGCATTGTCAAACTTGAGGGTATGTATACCGACTTCCCGTTGCCTAATTAGAGCTTTGCGACTTTGGTGAACGAATTCAATTGGGTCTTCGATGGTGATGATGTGTTTCGGCATCTCTTTATTCATGTAGTCCACCATCGCTGCTAGCGTTGTGGACTTACCGGAACCCGTAGGACCCGTCACCAGAATTAGACCCTTGTGGGTATGACAAATATCTCTAAGTACCGGGGGCAACCGCAGTTGTTCCATAGTCAAAATGGTCAGCGGAATGAGTCGCAAGACCATGCCAGGACCGCGAAGGGTATCGAAGATATTAATCCGTACCCGCGCAAAGTCATACTGAGTTGCGCCATCAAACTCTAGGGTGTCTTGAAATTGCCGGATTTCTTCGTCGGTGAGTATTTCCCGCAGCCAACTCATAAACGTTGCGCGATCGGTCTCTGGATAATCGGTGAGATCCATTTCGCCACGGTTACGGAAGCGAGGATTCTCTGCGACACCGAGGTGAACGTCAGAAAATCCTTTTTCATAAGCCTGTCGGACAAGTTGCTCTAAACTCGGCTGTCCGGCCGACCGACCTGCACCCGGCGCTGGCATCCGAGGTTTTGCCGCTGATGCGGCTGACGGTGGAGCACTCGGTGCGGCTTTTACACCTGAGGCAGCAGCACGAGGGGGGGGCGATGTTACTGCACCAGACTGTTGCAGCGTTTGTGCAGGTTGCCGTTGAGTCGCTCCAGGAGATGCTGCCCCCATAGGCATAGCTCTCGGTGGCGGTGCTGGTGGAGCACTGGGTCGAGGTGGCGGTGGCATTGGCGGACGCTGTGAGTCTGTCATATTTCAACTACGACTTGGTTGGTGAGAAGTGATTCTACGAACTCTTCTTTAGAGTATTCCCAAACTTTGGGAGTTCACTGACATTTACCCAAAACAATACTAAATCGGCATCGGCTTGTCATTATTTAAACCTAAAAGCTCCCATGAAAGCTCCTCAAAACAGGTTAAGTAACAATTGATTAGTCCTTGGCAGCTTCGCCCACGGGATTATGAGAGCGACTCTTATAAATTATAAGAAATATTAAGTAGACTCCGCACAATTGCCTGTCTTTAGAAATGAATATCCTTAAGCGTTTAAAGCTATTGATTGGCAAAACTGAAAGGATATACCGATTACTACTTCTATCTTTAGATAGATTCTCAATCTTGAGTTTTTCTTAAGTTGTGTCTTCTGTAACGATTTAGAACCATAAATGTTCCACCTTGAGTGTAAACTTTTCTGAACATAAGCTCATCTTAATCAGGAGTTTACCTATACTGATTTTCTACTGGCTCGATCCCCAAGGATTGATTAAACGATTTTTCGGTAAATAGCTTTTTTTCTAATCACTACTGGAGGAATAATCATGGAACTGACCACACGCCAGAACTTGGCAAAGACTTATTCTTTAGCAATGGTCAAAAGCTTTTTGATTTGGACGTTTACATTAGCCGTTTGCTTACTGGTTGTAGGTTTTCCGTTGATTGTCTTAATGGTAACGGTGGGCTGTCTTTTAGCGATCGCATTGCAATCCGTGCTGCCCGTTAGTGCCGTTTTGTTAGTGGCTGGAAGCCTTATTAGTATTAATGTTTTAGCTGTTATCTTAGGTGCAACTGTACTCACCTTCAAAGGTGTTCATCCTGAAGAAGTGCGTTGGTTGAACTGGCTTCATGGCGAACCGGATGCTCTACATACTTCAGTTTATGCAGCTTGCCCGCTTACCTGTGATGTCTTTGCCAAATAAACAAGGTATGGGTTCCGAGCAACTGTTGGTCAGACTTTAATCAAATTATTAAGTTTTGAATACAACAGAGATGCTACCCGGTCAAAGCCGGGTTTTTTCATGCTTAAATTCTTTAAATTCAGTCGTGCTGAGTTCTAAAAAGGGTCTAACGAGTACTCGGTACGTCTGACCCTAGGAAAACAAAGTAGACCGAGAAACCGTAAACTCAAAGAAAGCATTCCTATAGAAAGGCGCTTCTTCGATTAATTGCCACTAGCTCAATCTTCATGACGCAATCTTCGCTGCCGATTTGCATTACCCTAGGAACCCGTCCTGAGGCGATTAAACTAGCACCTGTTATCCAGCAGTTTCGTGACTGTCCTGTATTCGATACTCATGTAATTTTGACGGGTCAGCACCGAGAGATGGTAGAGCAGGTAATGCAGCTATTTGAGCTAAGTGCCGACAAGGATTTAGAAATTATGCAGGCGAAACAAACTCTGACCGATATTACTTGTCGGAGTTTACGGGGACTAGAAACAACGTTTCAGGAAATTCAGCCCCGGTTAGTTATTGTTCAAGGAGATACGACTACAGCCTTTGCCGCTACTTTGGCGGCATTTTACCAACAAATTCCCGTTGGTCATGTGGAAGCGGGATTGCGTACCGATGATTTATTTAATCCTTACCCAGAGGAAGCGAATCGACGTTTGATTTCCCAGCTAGCTCGATTGAACTTTGCACCCACTTCGTTAGCTGTGGAACATCTGCAACGCTCTGGGATTGTTGGAGCAATTCACCACACTGGCAACACTGTCATTGATGCCTTACTCACCGTAGCAAAGCGCCAACCGCCTTGTGATATCAAGAATTTGGACTGGGGAAAGTACCGCACGCTATTAGCAACCGTTCATCGACGCGAGAATTGGGGAGAACCGCTGCGAGACATTGCTCAGGGATTTTTGCAAATTTTAGAAAAGTTTCCCGATACGGCTTTACTATTACCCCTGCATCGCAATCCGACGGTGAGAGAACCCCTGCAAGAGCTTTTAGGGAATCACCCTAGGGTATTCTTAACAGAACCGTTGGATTATGCGGAATTGGTAGGAGCGATCGCACGGTGTTATCTTTTGCTGACAGATTCAGGGGGATTGCAGGAAGAAGCACCCAGTTTGGGTAAGCCAGTTCTGGTATTGCGGGAAACAACGGAACGACCAGAAGCCCTTGCAGCAGGTACAGCAAAACTGGTAGGGACAAATCCCACGGAGATTGTGGCGGTAGCTAGTCAGTTGTTGGCTAATGCGAATGCTTACGAGGCAATGGCAACAGCAATTAATCCCTTTGGGGATGGTCACGCGGCGGAACGAATTTTGGGAATTGTGAAGGACTATTTTAGTTTATGAGGGGGGCGATAAGCCTAGCCGTATGCTAGGTCAAAGGTTTTTAAGTTTTTGTGTAAAGAGGGGTTTAGCCCAGAGTCTTGGAAACTAACAGATAACCGAACCGTTAAAACCTGCCGCCAGCAAACCTTGGCAGCGGGTTTTGTACAAAAGTTATCGGTTAGAGTCAAACGTGATCTGCTAAACCCATCCCTACAAAGATGTGGTGTCGCTTTACCTCCACTCGCCTTGAAGCGTAAAGGCTGCCCAGTAATAGGGTGATTGCCATTTCTTCTTTTGCCACATTTCAATCTGCGCTGCTCTCAGGGCGGCAGATGGCTTTTGTCCGGCTTGCAGCATCTTCTTGTAAAATCGGCTCATTAGCTCGGATGTCCCTTCATCATCAACACTCCACAAACTCACCATGACTCGTGGCGCACCTGCATACATGAATCCTCTTGTCAATCCCACCAGTCCTTCTCCTTTGACATCCTGACCTAACCCTGTTTCACAGGCGCTGAGGACAATCAATTCGGCGGGGAGGTTGAGGTTGAAGATATCCTGGAGTCGGAGGAAACCATTCTGGGGTGTACCTTTTTCATCGAACAGCGAGAGTACAACCCCTGATAATTCGGGATTCTTGCTGTTGAGGATGCCGTGAGTGGCGAAATGTACAATTTGGTATTGGCTCAGTTGTGGGTTAGTAGCTGTGGTGCGACTGGCGGCAAAATCAAAGGCTTGCATCTTTTGAGCTGTGGGGACTAGAGATAAAATGCGATCGCCTTCAGTGCGAGTAAAGGGCAGACGATTAAACGTAACGCCTAATTCTCTAGCACTTCTGGCTAGGGCAAGGCTATGTACATCGTTAGGAGTTGCAGAGCGTCCATTTGCGGGTTGTAGGGACGCAAGGCTTTGTTCCCCTCCGGATTTCTTCACTCGCTCATCGTTGCTGCTAAAAATTGGATCAGCAAGTACGGCTAGTGTCTTAGCTGCCGTTTGGCGTCCGCTGAGTTCATGTCTCAAGACAGCGAGTGTCGAAGCTGAGGGCAGGTTGACGATTTCGTGCTTGACTAAAAGCGGTACTACATCCGCTCCCGATGTTCCTGGTATGGGAAGCGCGGAGAACGGCACATATTGCAAAGCCCCATCGCTGACGATCAGTAAGCGTTTATTCCCCAGTTGCTGTGCCACTGGCTCTAACAGCATCTGGCTCAGATTTGTGACGGCTTCGGTAACGGGGGCAGTGGGTTCAACCCGAATAATTGCTCGTTGTTCTCCCAGGCGATAGTCGGGGGTATTCAACAGCCGATAGAACTGCCGTGCTGCGGCTTCGATTTGTGATCGCTTGGGCAGTTCGTAGCTGGTGATGCCAGTTTTGGTAACTGCCCAGAGATAGCTGCGCTCTTCCCCTAACGAGTATTCCAACAGCATCGTGTCCTCATCAAGTACTTGCTGTTGAATTTCTGCCAGTGTCAGCGTTTGTGGCTGAGTCAGTGCCGCATAGCGCGGACTGATGCGGCGGATTTGTGACTGGACTTGCCGATACTCCACGAGAAGTGCTGCCGTCTCTTTCTCTAGCGCTTCTACCTGTGCATTGGTGTATTGTCCGTTAACTAGCTCGATACGGCGTTTTTCTACGGCATCGAGTTTTTGCTGCAAGGTGCGCTCTTGTTCCAGCAGTTTTGGATCGACTCCTTGCCGAATATTAGCGTTAGCTTCTGTTATAAGTTCCAAAAGACTGCGGGCGCGAGCGCGTTCCGAGGCTTGCAGCGCTAGAGCGTCGTAACCTTTGGAGGGCGTCGTTTTGTGCAGTTGCATCAGCAGGTCGATGTAGAACTGGTAATACTTCTGCACTGAGGCAAAGTACGAGGTACGTAGTTCCTGGCTAACTACTTTGCTACGCAGGGATTCAACGATGTTGATGACGGATTCAATCTGCTTCTTGGCTGCGTCGAGATTGCCACGCTTGCGTTCAACCCCAGCGATACTGTAAAGCGATTCGGCTTCCCCCCTGCGATCGCCAATTCCCCGCCACAGGGAGAGCGCTTGGTTGTAGGCTTCAATTGCCTTCTGAGGTTGATCTAATTGATCATAGACCTTGCCAATGTTGTCGAGGATAGGCGGTTCGGCTTGGCGAAACTTCATTGCCTGCATCAGAGACAGCCCTTGGTTAAACGAGTCAAGTGCCTTCTGATAATTGCCCAATCCTCGATAAACCCTACCCAGGAAGATAAATCCAGTGGCTTGTGAAAAGCGATCGCTCGATTCATTCCCCAAAGCCATGATTTGATTGGCGGCGTCGAGTGCTTGTTGATAGTCGCCTAATGACTCGTAAGTTCTCACAATAGTCGTGAGTGCGGCGATTTGACGAGGGCGATCGCTCTGCTTGCGCCACATCGCCAGTGCTTGGTTCGAGGAGTCAAGCGCTTTTTGATACTCTTCTAATGAGCGGTAGACTTGACCCATCGTATCGAGTGTTTTGGCTTCCCCAGTGATATTGCCCGTCTTGCGATACAGGGATAGCGTTTGATTGTAAGAGGCAAGGCTGAGTTGATACTCGCCTAATAATTGGTAAACTTCGCCGATATCGTTAAGCGTATCGGCTTCTCCTCCCACATCGCCCACTTTCCGGAACAGTTGTAGCGCTTGGTTATGGGAGTCAAGTGCTTGCTGAGTTTCGCCTAGCTGCTTGTAGATTCCCGCAATGCTATTGAGCGTAGAGGCTTCTTGGCTGGGATTTTTATCTTCCCGCAACAGCCGCAGAGCTTGGTTGTAGGAGTTGAGCGCCTGCTGATTCTCGCCCAATTGTCTATAAAGAACACCGATATTGCTGAGGACTTCGGCTTCTCCAGAGCGGTTTCCTATCTCGCGCAGAAGAGTCAGCGATCGCTCGAAGGTGTCTAGTGCTTTCTGCCTCTCGCCCAATGAATTGTAGACTCCACCCAGAGCTTGCAGGGCGATCGCTTCTCCAGCACGGTTCCCCTCTGCCCGAAGCAGAGGTAGCGCTTGGTTGTAGGAGTCTAGTGCTTTTTGATTCTCGCCTGAGTTGAAGTAAACTAAGCCGAGCAGGTTAAGTATTGAGGCTTCCTGCGATCGCTCGCCTACCTCTCGAAACACCGACAGCGCTTGGTTGAAGGAATCCAGTGCCTTTTGCTGTTCGCCCAATAAAAAGTAAAGCCTGCCGAGTTGCTGGAACGTGCTGGCTTCTCCAGAACGGTCTCCTGCCGCTCGCTGGATTGTCAGTGCTTGATTGTAGGCGTCTAGAGCTTTCTGGGTTTCGCCTAAATTGAGGTAAAGATTGCCGAGACGATCAAGCGTCAAGGATTCCCCAGAGCGATCGCCCACAGATCGAAACAGGGTGAGGGCTTGGTTGTAGGAATCCAGCGCTTGCTGCTTCTCACCCAAATCCGAGTAGACGCCCGCGATCGCCCAGAGCATCCCTGCTTCTCCAGCACGGTTATTGAGGGTACGCCTCAGCGCCAAAGCTTGGGTGTAATAGTCCAGCGCTTGCTGCTTCTCGCCTAATGAATAGTAGACTAAGCCGATGCCGTGGAGAGCCGAGGCTTCCTGGGAGCGATCGCCGACTGCACGCCAGCGTTGCAGAGCCTCTTCATATTTTGCGATCGCCTGTCGTTTAGATTCTGCTGTCCCTTGCTGAAAGAGTTGCCATGCCTGTGCTGAAGCACGCTCCGCAGCGGCACGATTTGGGTCTTGTGAGG